>JAJXSP010000031.1 GCA_021784515.1 Myxococcales bacterium
GGACGCGCCGGCGGGCGGCCGCGGCCGTCCCGGCGTGACGAGCACCGGCGGTGCGCCGAAGCGCGTGGCCACCTCGGCGCGCAGCTCCGACGGGAGGAACATCGCCTGCCAGCTGTCCGTCCGGCGATCGGCCGAGCGCCCCAGCAGGAGCTCGACCGCCGACAGCAGCGGCCAGTCGCCCGCGAACCCGTCGCGCGCCCACTGCCGGAAGGTGCGCCCCCGATCGACGCGCCCGCGGGAGAGCCGCCCGTCGGTGGCGCGATCGAGCAGGTCCCGGATCCGCGTCGTGCAGTTGTTCTCGAAGTGGTGATAGCGATAGAAGCGCACGCGCTCGTCGAGCGAGGCGCCAAGCGCGGCCGCGACCCGGCCGGCCTCCGCGTCGTCGAGCGGCAGCCGCTGGCGCCACACCGCGCGCCCCGCCGCCGCGTAGCGCGCGACCATCTCCGGCGCCTCGTCCAGCGAGACCCAGAAGAGCGCGCGACCCCGGATGAAGTTCCAGGTGAGCGGCACCGGCGTCGAGAAGTCCGTCGTGCCGAAGTTGTAGCAACGGCCGCGCGGCGTCGTGCCCTCGGTGACGCAGATGGCGGCGTGGCCGAACGCGCTGAAGACGTCGTCGCCCGGACCCATCGTGTAGAGGTCGATGATCGGCGCGGCGCAAAGCGGCGGGGCGAGGAGGAGGACGAAGAGGATGGCGGCGGCGCGCACGAGGCGATCGTAGCAGGCGCCGTCGCCGACGCAGGGCCGGCAGCAGTGACCAACGGATCATCCCGTAGCCGAAGGTCGGGTGATCGAGGTCGCTGTTGTCGGGGGTGCAATAGGCCACGTCGCCCACCGAGGTCGGCGTGTCGACGCCGCAGCCGCCGCCCTGGTCGCCGCCGAGGCCGCTCCAGGAATCGGGCGAGTTGCAATGTTCTCCTGGTTGGCCCCAATGCCGAGGCGCACGTGGGCGAAGGAGCTGGCCTGGAGGTCGTTGTCGAGCCCCTTCGTCGTTCCAATTGGCCTCGGTCTGGTCGAGATCCGGGGAATTCAGTTCTGCACCGTAGGGCGGGGCGCGCCGCAGAATCCACGGTTTCGTTCCATCGCGTCTCCTGATTCGGGAATCCCGGTGAGGTAGGGCCGCGGACGAACCTTGCGTCGAACGAATCCCCGTCGGACGAACGGCCTTTTTTGCAGGTAGCGCCCTCTCCGAATCGCACGCGGGCCAACCGGGAATCGAGTGCTCGCCAATCAATCACAAACTTGCAAAGCGCTCGGAAATCGGGCGATCCTCCCACAACCCACTTTTGTGCGAGGAGATCACAGCCGATGCCGAAAGCCAAACGAGCCGCTACGACCACCAACCTCACCGCGGGTCTCTCGAGTCAGGTCCTCAAGAATCTCGTCGAGGAGACGCTGGCCCGCGAGATCGGAAAGACGGTCGCCGAGGCGGCCGACGTCGGAGCGCTGTTCGACGGACTCGAGGCGAACCCGATGTGGTCGGCGATCCAGCGCCTGCCGCTCTCGTCGCTCTCGGCCCAGGCGCCCGCACCGATGGCGGCGGCCCCGGTGGCGAGCGCACCGCAGGTGGCGGCCGCGCCGAAGCCGGCCGCGCGCAAACCCGGCCGACCCGCGAAGGCGACGCAGCAAATGGCGGTCGACGATCTCCTGGATTTCGTCGTCGCGCACCCCGGATTGCGGGCGGAAGAGATCACCCGCGCGATGGGCGGAGACGCGACGCGCATCAAGGCCGGATTGGCGGCGCTCTTCGAGGCGGGAAAAGTGACGCGCGGGGGCAAGGCGCGCGGCACGACCTACGCGGCCACGGGCGCTGCGCCCGCGCCCGCCGCGCCGCAGGAGGAGGAGAAGCCCGCGAAGGCGGCGCCGCCGGCGAAGCGGCCGCGCGCGACCGCGAAGGCCGCCCCGGCGAAGCCCGAAAAGGGCAAGAAGTTCATCCGCCGCTCGCCGGAGGAGATCGAGAAGATGGTGGGCAAGGTCCTCGCCTTCGTCTCCAAGAATCCCGGATTGCGGAGCGAGGAGATCGTCAAGAAGCTGGGCGGCGACGCCAAGGCGATCGGCGACGCGCTGGCGCGGCTGCGCGCCGAAGACAAGGTGAAGACGAAGGGCGTGAAGCGGGCGATGACCTACGCCACCGCGTAATCAACTTCGATCTATTCCAGGCTGACGTCGAAGCGATTGCCGCCGAATCGAATCACCGGTTCCCAGGAAATCGGCGTGGCGTCGAAGACCCCGGGCTCCCAGCCGGGGAGGGCGACGTCGCTCCACCGGAACGAGTGGTCCATGTTGACGTCGATGGTCAACGTGCTTTGCGCCGTCAGCCCGGTCGCCACCTGAAGGTGGATGGGGAAGTAGACAGCCCACTCGCCGTTCTCCTCGACCGCCCACGCGCCCGCCGTCGTCGATAGCGGCGCGACCGGAATGAAGTCGCCCGCGAGCGTGACGCGCGGGCGGCCGGGCGCCTCGAATGCGGCCGCAATCCATCCCGCGTCGCGGACCGCGCCGCCGATGCGCGTTCCGTTGCTCGTGACCACCACCTCGTCGAACACCCCGGACGTGGCGCTGAGCCCCTCATGCAGCGTGCCGGCGATCCGGAAGCGCGAGTAGATCTGCACCATCCGCGCGAGCACGTATTCGCCGGGCGGGAGCGCGGCCGGATCGATGCGCGCCGCCACGGTGTCGTCGCCGGCGTCGTAACCCACCTCGACGGCGTCGGCGCCGTAATCGAACACCGTCACGGGCGCCGGGTCTCCGGTCGCGCGGAGCAGGCGCAGGCTGCGCACCCCGCCGCGCGCGAACAGCGCCGTCTCACCCGACAGCCCATCGGCATGCGGGAAGGCGGTGGTGTTGGCGCGGATGTGGATCGCGAGCCCCTCGCCGGCCACCACGGCGCCGCCGCCCGACGGATCGTCCACCAGGGCGTCGGGGCCGACGGCGATGCAGCCCGCGGCGAGCGACGCCGCGGCGAGGATGGCGAGCAGGGTGGGCGAGCGGCGCGGCATGGATCCCTCCGTTCGGATGCGCCCGCCTCAAGAGCAACGAGCGCGCCACGCGCGCCCCGTCGGAGAGCGCCGCGAGCGCCCCACATTCTCGCCGCTCGTTCACGCCCTGCGTCGCCTCCCGTTCACACCGCTCGCAAGGCGATCGCCCGCCACGCGATCGAAGGTGCGACCGCGGGTCGGCGGCCGACGGATCGCGCGCGGCGCTGTGGTAAGTTGCGCGCCATGACGACGACCTTCCACGTAGTGACGCTCCCCGGCGATGGCACCGGCCCCGAGGTGATGGCGCAGGGGCGGAAGATGCTCCGCGCGGTCGAGCACGCGGGGATCGCCCGCTTCGAGATCGACGAGATCGCGTGCGGCGGCCAGTACTACCTCGCCCACGGCGGCAACGACTGGCCGGCGGGCTCCGAGGAGCGCTGCGCGCGCGCCGACGTGATTCTCCTCGGCGCGGTCGGCTGGCCCTCGCCCGACGGCAACGGTCCGGTGAAGCTCCCCGACGGCCGGATGGCCGGATGGTCGCCGGTGATCGGCAACCGCACGCGCCTCGACCTCTACGCGAACATCCGCCCGGTGAAGCTCTACCCCGGCGTCTCGCACCGCGTGCACGGCAAGAGCCGCCGCGTGTGGGACGAGGACAAGGTGGACATGGTGATCGTCCGCGAGAACACCGAGGGGCTCTATTCGGGCGTCGGCGGCCTCGTCGGTGGCGGCGGCCGCCCGAAGGTCGCCGTCGACACGCGCGTCATCACCCGCGAGGCCTCCGAGCGCGTGATCCGCGTCGCCTTCGAGCTCTCGCGCAAGCGCAACAAGGGCGCACCGAAGGACGGCAAGAAGCGCGTCACCTGCATCGTGAAGGACAACGTGCTGCGCGGCTGCCAGTTCTTCCACGAGATCTTCCGCGAGATCGGCGCCGAGTACCCCGACATCGAGAAGGACGTCGCGATCGTCGATGCGTTCACGCAGTGGCTCGTCGGGCAGCCCGAGTACTACGACGTGTGCGTGACGACGAACATGTTCGGCGACATCGTCACCGACCTCGCGAGCGTGCTCCAGGGCGGCATGGGGATGGCGGTGGGCTGCAACGTCGGCGACCGCCACGCGATGTTCGAGCCGATCCACGGCAGCGCGCCCAAGCACGCCGGCAAGGACAAGGTGAACCCGATCGCGATGATCCTCGCCGTCGCCGAGGCGCTGCGCTGGCTCGGCGGCAAGAAGGAGCACGCCGGGCTGGTGAAGGCGGGCGACGCCGTCGAGGGTGCGGTGAAGCACGTGCTCGCCGCGGGCGCGCCGCTCACCTACGACCTCGTCGGCGAGGAGCGCGCCGCGCCGATGTCGGTGGTCGCCGACGCAGTGGCCCGCGAGCTCGGCCGCCTGCTCGCCGCCTGATCCCCCTCAGACCACTGAAGCAACCGGCGTCCGCTCCGTGCGCGTGAGCGATCCGACCCGACCGAGCCCGCCGAGGGCAGTCGCCGGCGCATGGACGCGCCTGGCCGGGCGGCAAGCGGACCCCGGCCGGCGACGGGAGGCATCGTTGTGCACCTCCTCAGTGCGCGATCGCCTGAATCGGCCCGTGATCGTCGCAGTGCCCGCCATGCGGGTGATGGATGTGCCCGCCGACGAGGTAGTCGACGTGGTCGCCGTGCGGCACCGCCTCGTGGCCGCAGTTCGGGCCATGCCGGTGGCCGCCGTCGTGGGCGTCGCACTTGTGGTTCGGCGTGCAGTTCGCCGGATTGGCTCCACCGATGGCGACGCGGTCTTCGTCGACGTGTCCCTCGTGATGGCGGTGCAGGTGCCCGCCATGAAGGTACGACGTCTGGCCCTCGTGGCGGATCGCCGCGTGACCGCATCCCGCGCCGTGCTGGTGTTCGTGCTTTTCGTGGGTCTGGCAGGCCATCGTCCGCTCCTTTGGCGCACGGGCGCCGTCGTGGGATGACGGTTCTAGGCGCGAGCCGTCCAAGGAGAAGCCCCGATCCGTCGCGCTGGGCAGCGGTGGCTCACCTGCGTCGTGACGGCGGCCTGCGCACGCGGTCGCGACGCTGCCGCCGTGCCCGAAGCCGACGCGCGCCGACGCTTGACAAACGGCGGCCAGTCATATAGCTCTCCAAGCTCGTGAGGATGAGCCGAGCGCCACACCGCAGGGGCGCCGTTCCGTCGCGGCGGCTGCGCGTCTGCGCGCTGGCGATCGCGGCGCTCCTCCTCGCCGGCGAGCTGGGCTCGTCGATCCATTTCGCCGTCGCGCGCCACGCGAGCTGCCCGCAGCACGGCGAGCTGATCGAGATCGGTCACGCCAAGCTCGCGCCGCCGGGCGCCGCGTCCGAGGTGGCGACCTTCGTCGCCGCCGATTCCAGCGGATCGCATCGCCACGAGCACTGCTCGATGGCGCCGCACCGGCGGCCCGCGCGCTTCACCGCGGCGTCGCCCGCGACCACGTCGGCATCGATTGCCGTGCTCCGGCCCCTCGCTCTCCGCACGGCTCACGCGCGCGGCGCCGCCGTCCTCCGCTTCGCCCCGAAGACGTCCCCACCATCCCTCTCCTGAGCGATTGACGACCGATTTGCTCGGCGGTGCGCGCGTGCGTTCCGCCGGCCGCGTTCCGTCGGGGGCTCGCGCCGTCGACGGGAGCCGACGCTTCAGGAGGCCCCATGCCCGCTCACCCCCGCGCAGCGCGCGCCCTGTTCGCGCTGCTCGCGCCATTCGCGCTGCTCGTCGCCGTCGAGCCGCGCGCCCAAGCCACCGCCGACGCTGCCCCCCGGGGCATCGTGCGCGACGAGAACATGGCGCCGATCGCCGGCGCCGCGATCGTGGTGCACGACGCGCGCGGCGACACCGTCGCGACCACCACCACCGACGCGCAGGGCGCCTTCACGCTCCGCGCAATTCCGTTCGGCGAGTACACCGTCGAGGCGAGCGCGCCGGGCAAGGCCGACGCGCACCAGCACGTCGTCGTCTCATCCTCGACGACCGAGGCGATCGAGCTCTATTGCACCGAGGCGAAGTACACCTTCCGCGTCGTCGAGAAGCCGCCCGAGGCGGCGCTCCCGTCGCGCGCCACCGGCAGCGTCTCGCAGCTCGGCCGCGCCGCGCTCCAGGCGCTGCCACAGGGCGACGACCGCGCGATCACCGACGTGCTCGCGACGCAGCCGGGCTTCGTCCTCGATGCGTTCGGCAACGTCTACGCGCGCGGCAATCACGCCAACGTCCAGTACCAGGTCGACGGCATCCCGATCCCCGACTCGGTCGGCAACCTGTTCGCGCAGGCGCTCCCGGTGCGGCTCATCCAGGACGTCGAGATCCTCACCGGCGGAATGCCCGCCGAGTTCGGCGATCGCCTCGCCGCGGTGGTCAACGTCACCTCGCGCCACGGCGGCGTGACGCCCGAGGGGAGCGCGCAGGTGCGCTACGGCTCGTTCAACACCGTCGAGCCCGGCCTCTCCTACGCGCGCAGCCTCGGGCCGGTCGGCGTCTTCGTCGGCGGCAGCTACCTCTACTCGCAGCGTGCGCTCGATTCGCCGGCGGTGACGCCGATCCTTCACGACGACGGCCAGAGCGGTCGCGCCTTCCTGCGCGTCGACGTGCCGGCGAGCGAGCGCGACCGGATCGAGGTGTTCGCGAGCTACGCCTACAACCTTTTTCAAATCCCGATCGACCCAACGGTCGTGCCCCTCGACCCGACGCGCCCCGATCTCGTCCGCCCGGTCGATCAGTACGGCAACGCCTCGCCGCCGTTCGTCCCGCACGACACCGACGCGACGGAGCGCGAGCACGAGCTGTTCGCCGCCGCATCGTGGGTCCACGCGTTCTCCGAGCGCGCGCAGCTCCAGATCGCGCCCTACTACAAGCTGTCCTACGGTGCGCTCGGATCCGATCCGGCCCACGCGCTCGGCGCGCTCGCCGATCCCGGTTCGACGGCGAGCGACGTCACGCGACGCGCCGATCACGCCGGCGGCGTCGCGAACGTCTCGACCCGCGTCGGCAACCACACCATCAAGACGGGCGCCCAGGTCGACTACCTCGACGGCCGGACCGACTTCGCCGAGTACGTGCGCGACGACGCGTCACCGGCCGGCGGGATCGATCCCGCGCAGACCGGCCGCGGCAGCGATCACACGCGCGCGCTGCTCTCCGGCATGTACCTTCAAGACCGCTGGGAGCGCGGGCGGTTCTCGCTCAATGCCGGCGTGCGGCTCGACGAGCAGCACGTCGCGCTCGCGAGCGGCGGCAGCGACGATCAGGTCGGCGTGAGCCCACGCCTCGGTGTCTCCTACGCCTTCCGCAAGGAGCTGGTTTTGCACGCCTTCGCCGGGGTCAACTGGCAGCCGCCGTCGCCGCTCGACGCGGCGAACGCCGCGCGTATCCTCGGCGTGCTGCCGTCGACGGCGAGCGTGCCCTACGACATCAAGGCGCAGACCGACGCCTATGGCGAGCTGGGCCTCGATGGGCGGCCGTGGAAGGCGCTGCGGCTCGGCGCCGTCGGCTGGGGCCGCTACGCCTGGAACCAGCTCGACGACACGGCGATCGGCGAGACCAATTTGATCGCGAACTACAACTTCCAGCGCGGTCGCGCGGTCGGCGTCGAGGGGCGCGCCGAGCTGGTGCTCGGCCACTGGCTCTCGGCCTTCGGCAACGTGTCGTGGGAGATCGCGCAGGGGCAGGGGATTGCATCGGCGAGGTACCTGTTCACTCCGGACCAGCTCGCCAACCAGTCCTGGCAGACGCTCGACCACGCGCAGACCCTCACCGCGAACCTCGGCGCGACGGTGCGCGAGAAGCTCGCCTCGCTGACGGTGCTCGCGGCGTACGGCTCGGGGCTGCGCACCGGACCGAACAACGACCAGACGGTGCCGCAGCACGTGCGCGTCGACGCGACGCTGCAGCTCGCCTTCGACAAGGTGCCGCTCCGCCCGCGCGTCGCCATCGACGTGATCAACCTGTTCGACGCGCAGTATGCCTACCGCATCGCGAACGGCTTCGTCGGCAGCTCGTGGGCGGCCCCGCGCTCGGTCTTCGCCCGTCTCGCGATCCCGCTCGGAGAGGGAGGCTGACCATGAACCGATTGGTGCTTTTCTGCCTGTTCGCCGTCGCCGGCTGCGGCCGCGAGGACGGCCGTCCCGACCCGCCCGTTCAGCACCTCGTACCGTGCGACCGCGATGCCGGTCCCGACGCCCCGCTCGCCTGTCCGTCGAGCGACGCGGGAGTTCGCCAGGACGGAGGAGACTGACCGGACGGGCGCCGTTCCTGGGCGAGGCCGCGCCGCCTCGGCGTGCGTGCCGGTCGAGTTCGAGGTCGCCCTCCGTCGACCCTCGTCACTCCTCCTCGCGGCTCAGCATCCGATAGATCGTCGACGCGTCGATCCCCAGAAGCTGCGCGGTGCGCACCTTGTTGCCGCCGGTCTGTGCCAGCACCCACTCGAGGTAGCGCCGCGTCAGCACGCGCAGCGGCACGATCTCGGAGGCGAGCGCCGCCACCGACTCGGGGAGCGGCTCGGGGATCACCTGCGAGAGATCGCGCAGGTCGATCCGCTTGCCGCGCCCGAGCAGCAGCAGGCGCTCGATGGTGTTCTTCAGCTCGCGCACGTTGCCCGGCCAGGGCAGCTCGATCAGCCGCCGCACCGCCTCGGCGGAGAACTCGCGGCGCGGGGCATCGGGCTGCTGCTCGTAGAAGCGCACGGTGAAGTGGTCGATCAGGAGCGGGATGTCGTCGCGGCGCGCGCGGAGCGGCGGCAGGTGGATGGGGAGCACGTGGAGGCGGTAGTAGAGGTCCTCGCGGAAAGAGCGCTCGCGCACCGCGCGCGCGAGGTCGCGGTTCGTCGCGGCGACGATCCGCGCGTCCACCTTGCGCTCGGCGCCGCCGCCCACGGCACGCACCGCCCCGGTCTCGAGCGCCCGCAGCAGCTTCGCCTGGAGGCCGGGCGGGATCTCTCCGATCTCGTCGAGGAACAGCGTGCCGCCCTCGGCCTCCACGAACAGCCCCTTCTTCGCCTCGGTGGCGCCGGTGAAGGCGCCGCGCGTGTGGCCGAACAGCTCCGACTCGAGGAGCGACTCGCTGATCGCCGCGCAGTTCACCGCGACGAAGGGGCCGGTCGCGCGCGGGCCGCCGACGTGGAGCGCGCGCGCGACCAGCTCCTTGCCGGTGCCAGACTCGCCGGTGATGAGCACCGGCGACGCGGTGTGGCTCACCCGCTCGAGGAGGTCGTAGAGCAGCACCATCACCGGGCTCTTGCCGACGAGGTTCCGGAAGCCGAGCCGCTCGTCGACCAGCTTGCGCAGCTTCTCGTTCTCGCGCCGGAGCCCGCGGTCGGCCAGCGCCCGCTCCACCCACACCACCACCTCCTCCAGCTTGAAGGGCTTGGTGAGGTAGTGGAACGCGCCGCGCCGCACCGCTTCGAGCGCACCGTCGACGCTGCCGTAGGCGGTCATGATGATCACCGGCCGCGTCGGGTCGCCGGTGTGCGCCGCGGCGAGCACGTCGAAGCCGTCCACCTCGTCCATGCGCAGGTCGGTGACGACGGCGTCGAACTCGCGCTTCTTGAGCGCCGCCACGGCCGCCTTGCCCCCCTTGATGCTCTCGGCGCGGTGCCCCGCCCCCTGGAGGAAGTCGGCCACCATCTCCGCCATCTCGCCGTCGTCATCCACCACCAGCACGCGGGCGCTCATTTCGTCTCCTCTCTTGCAATTGGCAAGAGCACGCGGATCGTCGTGCCCTGTCCGGGCGCGCTCTCGATCTCCAGGGTGCCGCCGTGGTTCTTCACGATGTCGGCGGCGATCGTAAGGCCCAGACCGGTGCCCTGGCCTCGCTTCTTGGTGGTGAAGAACGGGTCGAGCACCGCCGCGAGGTGCTCTTGCGGAATGCCACACCCGTCGTCGGCGATCTCGAATGCCACTCTTCCGGCGCGCTCGGAGGCGCGCGCCACCACGTGCCCGCCGGGCTCGCACGCGTCCGCGGCGTTGATGAGGAGGTTGACGAATACCTGCTCGAGCTGCCCCGGGTCGCCGGCGACGGGCGGGACCTGCGGCGGTGCGTCCACCGTGAGCTGCACCTTCGCCTGGCGGAAGCGGTGCTCGAGGAGCGCCGCCACCGAGTCGAGCGCCTGCGCCGCGCTCACCTGCACCGCCTCCACCGGGCGCGTCCGCGCGAAGTCCAGCAGCTGGCGGATCGTCGCCGACACCTTGTCCACCTGGGCGAGGATCGACGAGAGCCCCTTGCGCATCCCCTCGCCGGCATTCCCGCCGGGCGCGCGCGAGAGGAGCTGCTCGGCGCGTCCGGAGATGATGCCGAGCGGCGTGCCCACCTCGTGGGCGATGCCGGCGGCCAGCGTGCCGATGGTGGCGAGCTTCTCGGCGCGCGCCAGGCTCCGCTCGAGGTCGCGCCTGCGCAGCGCCTCGGCGAGGCCGAGCGCGCGTCGCTGCGCGCGCAGCACCAGCAGGCCGGAGAGGCCCGCGAGCACCCCCGCCAGGCCTGTCGCCGCGCCGAGCCGCCACACGCCGACGCGCGCACGGTCGCGCATCTTCATCGCCGAGGCGACGACGGCGATCGACCAGTGCGCGTTCGTCGGGTTCGGCACCTGGGCGAACCCTCCGACCGAGGTGCGGCGCTCGAGCCCGAAGGCGGCGGACTCGTCGCGGCCGATCAGCACCGCGCCCGCCCCACCTGCGCGCATTTCATGGATCAGGCTCGCGAGGTCGCCGCTGGCCTCGCTCGGGTCGCGCCACTTCGCGTGCAGCGGCGCCGCGTCGGCGTTCCTCAGCGCGAAGCGCCCCGCGGGGTCCACCGCGAGCAGCCGGACCTGGAACGGTTCGCCGTGCAGCGGGGGAAGGCTGGCAAGAAGCGCGTCGCCATCGAGCGGCGCCGCGCCCGGCCGTTGCAGAATGCAGGAGAGCCGCCCGCCGAGGTCGGCCGCCAGCGCGAGCGCCAGCGTCGCCTGCTGCTCGCTGAACTCGTCCAGGGCGCGCTGTTGCTCACGACGGAGATCCGTCCAGGCGAGCAGGAACACCGTGAGCACCGCGAGCGCCACCGCGGCCCCGATCCGCCGGGCGGATCGGCGTTGGATCCGATCCGTTGCGGTTTGCAAGTGGGACGTCGCCACGCCCCGCCCACGGTTGTTTGCATTCTGCAAGAAGGGACCTCGTTGGGCGCAGCCTACCGCGGCCGCGGCTCGCGCGCACCCGCCAGCGCCGAGAGGAGCGCTACCAGGCGGGCCGGCTTCTCCACGGCTCGATCGTACGCGACGGGCGGGTGGCCCGGAGGCAGCCCGCCGCACGGGAGCAGCGCGATGATCGTGGTGGTGGGCGAGCGCGCGCGGATCAGCGCCGCGAGCCGCTCGCCCGCGCGGCGCATGTCGAGGTCCACGATCGCCGCGTCGAGCGCGCCGCTCTCGACCGCCGCCGGGAGCGCGCCGACGTCCTCTAGCACGTCCGGGCTATGGCCGGCGTCGCAGAGCGCGTCGACGAGCAGCTCGGCCAGCCCCGCGTCCTCGACGGCCACGAGGACGCGCCGCGAGGCGGTCGGGATCGGGGGAGACGCTGCCACGGCCGCGACCAGAGGCAGGCCTTGTGCCATGACCCCCCAACATTGCGCCCGCGACGCCGATCTCGCAGAGTGCAAGAGTGCCGTCTCGCCGTCGGCCCGCCGGCCGCGTGAGTTCGCGGCCTTTCAGTGGCATACCTGCTGCACAATGAGCCATGACCATGCCCCGTCACGCTCCGTGGAGGCCCACGGCCCTCGTCCTTTTCGCCGCGCTTTGCGTCTCGCCCCGCGCGCGCTCGGAGGAAGTCCCCGTCGTGCCCGCGGCGCGCGCCATGGCGCTCGGCGACGCCCTCGAGTACGCGCTAGCCCATCAGCCCCAGGTGCACAGCGCGCTCGCCGAGCTGGCCGCACGCCGGAGCGAGGCGCGCATCCCGCGGGCGGGCTGGCTGCCGCAGGTGGGCGCGACCGCGCAGCTCATCTACGGCACCGCGAACAACAGCTCCGCCCTTTACCTTAATGTGCCGGAGGTCGACATCCCGCGCATCGGCGGCACGCCGTCGATGGGCACCAGCTGGACGCCCGAGGCGTCGACGTTCGCCGCCGTCTCCATCGATCAAGAGATCTACGACTTCGGTCGGATCGCCGCGCAGTCGGCCGTGGCCGACGCGCTGACCGACGTCGCGCGCGCGGGCGCCGAGGCGACGCGGCTCGACGTGGAGCTGGGCGTCGAGGAGGCCTTCCACGGCGTGCTCGCCGCGCACGACGTGCTCAGCGCCACCGACGAGGCGTACCGGCGCGCCGTCGCCCACCGCGACTTCGCCGCCGCGGGCACGAAGACGGGCCTGCGCCCGCCGATCGACCTCACGCGCGCCGAGGCGGAGGTGGCCCAGCTCGACGTGCAGCGCATCCGGACGCGGAGCGGGCTGCGGGCCGCGCGCGCCGCGCTGGCGGCCGCGCTCGGATCGGACGCACTGGAGATCGACGCGATCCCGCTGTCGACGGGGCAGGAGCCCGCGCCGGCCTTCCAGGAGGCATTGCAAACTGCGGCGAAGCGCAACCCGGCGATCGCCGCTGCGCTCTCGCACCTCGCCGCCCAGACCGCCACCACGCGCGCGCTCGGTCGCGAGCTTTTGCCCAACCTCTTCGCCGCCGCCACGCTCTCGGGGCGCGCCGGTGGCGTCACGCCGACGAGCGGCGACGTTCCGACCGGCGATGGGTGGCTGCCCGACATCTTCAACTGGAGCCTCGGCCCGGTGCTGCAGTGGAACGTCTTCGACGCGACCATGCGTGCGCGCCGCGACGCCGCGCAGGCGCGTGAGGCCGTGGCCCGCGCCGATGTCGACGTCGCGCGGCTGAACGTCGCGCTCGGCACGCAGCGGGCGTGGCTCGACCTCGTCGCCGCCCTCGATGTGCTGCCCGGGCTCGGCAAGGCCGTCGACGCGGCGCGCGCCAACCAGGCCCAGGCGGAGGCGCGCTTCAAGGCAGGCCTCGGAACGATCATCGACGTCACCGACGCGGACACCCTCCTCATCCGCGCGCAGCTCGAGCTCGCCATCGGTCAGTTCACCGTCGCGCGGTCGCGGGCGACGCTCGCCCGGACAATGGGCGAGCGCACGTCCCCGACGCCGACCAACCCAAGGGAGCCATGACCTCTTCGAAATCCCAGAAACTCGCCGAACACACCGAAACGGCGGCCCCGGCCGACACCGGGCTGCCTCCGCCCGGGCCGGACGCCATGCGCGTCCGACTGGTGATCACCATCGGCGCCGTGGTGCTGCTCGCCGTCGTCGGTGCGCTCTACGAGCGCGCGGTGGCCCGCACCAACCATGTGGCGCTCGTCGACGCGCCCAAGCCGGTCGCCGTCGTCAAGGCGGAGGGCGGCAGCTATCGCGCCGTGCGCTCCTACATCGGATCGACGCAGGCGTGGGACTCCGCGCACGTTGGGCCGCAGTACGTCTCGGCCTACGTGGGCTCGGTGCTCGTGCGGCCGGGCGCGGTCGTCAAACAAGGGCAGGTGCTGGCGACGCTCGACTGCCGCAATTCGTCGGCCGAAGAGAGGGAGATCGCCGCCCGGGCCAAGGCGCTCGAGCAGCGCCAGACGGCGGTGGAGCACGAGGCGGCGCGGGTGGAGGAGATGACGAAGGGAGGCTTCGCCTCGGAGAACGAGGCGGAGCAGCTCTCGGCGCGCTCGGCGTCCGAGAAGGCGGAGATCGAGAGCCTTCGCGCGTCGCTCGTCACGCGGGGCCTCGAGGTGGACGATTGCATTTTGCGAGCGCCGTTCAACGGCGAGGTCTACGAGCGGTTCGTCGATCCCGGCGCATACGTGCACCCCGGGCAGGCGATGGTGACGGTGATCGATCGCTTCACCGTTCGCGTGAGCGCCGACGCGCCGGAGGACGACTTCGCGTTCGTCGCCCCGGGAACGACGGTGGCGATCGAGGTGCCGTCGAACGGCGTGAAGACCGAGGCGAAGGTGAGCCGCCGCGCCCCCGCAGCCGATGACAACACGCGCACCGTGCACTTCGAGATCGACGTGCCCAACGCGAAGCGCGAGATCCCCGCCGCGACGACCGCGCGCCTCACCATTCAGGTCGGCACCCCGCAGCCGGCGACGATCGTGCCGCTGCGAGCCGCCACGGTGCGTGGCGACAAGGCGACCCTCTTCATCGCCGATCATGGCGTCGCGAAGCGCGTCACCGTCCCGGTGCTCGGCGAGCAGGACGGCCGCCTGTACCTCGAGCCGAAGCTTCCCGCCGGCGCCCAGGTCGTCGTCGAGGGGCGCGCCCTCCTCGACGAGGGCGACAAGGTCGCCACGAAGGAGGTCACCAAGTGACCGCCCTCTCCCTTCGCAACCCGATCGCGATCCTGATGATCTGCATCGGGCTGTGCGTGTTCGCGGTCGTCGTCACCCCGCGCATGGCGGTCGACACCTTCCCCGAGCTGACCCCGCCCGTCCTCGTCATCGGGACGCAGTGCCCCGGCCTCGGCCCGAAGGACGTCGAGAAGACGATCTCGTGGCGCCTCGAGAAGTACGTCAGCGCGACGCCGGGCGTGGACCACGTCGAGAGCACCTCGCGCAACGGCTTCTCGGTCATCTACGTGTGGATGAAGTGGGGCACCGACCTCAACGCCGCACAGACGCTCGTGCAGGAAAATGCGGCATTCGCCATGGCGGCCGTTCCGAAGTCGCTCGGCGTGCTGCCGCCGTTCGTGCTCCAGTACGACCCGTCGAACGCACCGGTGATCCAGGTCGTCGTCTCCGGCGGCGGCCTCACGGGGCCGCAGCTCTACGACTACGCGTTCAACTACATCGAGCCGGTGCTCGAGGGCATCTCGGGCGTGGCGAGCGCCGCCGTCGACGGCGGCCGCATGCGCCAGATCAACGTCCTGGTGGACCCGGAGAAGGCGCAGACGCGCCAGCTCACCTCGCTGGACATCTCGCAGGCGGTGGGGCAGTCGAACGCGCTCCTCCCGTCCGGTGAGTTCATCGCGCCCTCGTTTGACGCGAACGTCTACACGAACGCCGTCCCGCCGGCGGTGGACACGATCGGCAACGCGGTGATCAAGATGCACAACGGCCACCCGGTGCGGATCAAGGACGTGGCCCGCGTCGAGGACGGCGGGTCGCCGCAGACGCAGTCGGTCGCGGTGAACGGAGAGGACGCGGTGGCGCTCAACGTGCTGCGCGTGCCCGGCGGCAACACGCTGGAGATCGTCGAGGCGGTGAAGACCGCGGTCGCGACCCTGCCGAACCTGCCGACCGGCCTCACGGTGAAGGCGCTGTTCGATCAGTCGACCTTCGTGCGCACCGCCTACTTCGGCCTGCGCAAGGAGATCGTGCAGGCGCTGCTGCTCATCGCGGTGGTCATCCTCCTCTTCCTGCAGTCGGTCCGCGGCACGCTGATCGTCGCCGTCGCCATCCCGCTCAGCTTCGCGATCACGTTGATCGTGCTGTACGCCGAGGGCCACACGCTGAATGCCTTCACCCTCGGCGGCCTGACGCTGGCGATGGGGCGGCTCGTGGACGACGCGGTCGTCGTGCTCGAGTCGATCCACCGTCACCAGCGGCAAGGGATGACCGTCGCCGAGGCGGCGCTCCACGGCGCCAACGCCGTCGCGCTCCCGGTGCTCGCCTCGACGCTCACCACGATGGCCGTGCTCCTGCCGGTGGTGCTCCTCGCGGGCCTCGCCCAGAAGCTCTTCGTGCCGCTCGCGCTCACCGTCGCGGTGGCGATGATCGCCTCCTACGTGGTGTCGATGGCGGTGACGCCGGTGGCGTGCCGCTACCTGCTCGGCCACATCGAGCCGGGCCCCTTCTGGAGGCGCATCGAGCACGTGATCGATCGCCTCGCTGGGGGCTACGCCTCGGTGCTGCGACGGACGCTGCCCTACCGCTGGACCATCCTCGGCAGCGCCGCCGCGCTCGTCGTGGGCGCGGTGATCATCTCGATGCGGCTTCCGAGCACCTTCTTCCCGGACACCGACGAGTCGATGGAGACGATCTACGTCCGCTTCGCGCCGGGCACGTCGATCATTCAATCGGGCGAAACGATCGCCCAGATGGGCAAGGCGCTCTCACGCGAGCTGCCGAAGGGCTCGGCCGAGATGGTGCTCTCCAACATCGGTTCACCGGCCAACGCGCGCGCGATCATTCCGAGCCCGAACTGGGGTCCGCACATGGGCTTCCTTCGCGTGCAGTTCTCCGACGCGGAGGCGCGCAAGCAATCGCAGCAGGAGCTGGCCAACATGTCGCGCGCGATCCTGAATCGCGAGTTTCCCGGCGTGGACATCCTGGAGGCGCCGGGCGGGCTGGTGGCGAGCGTGTTCTTGAACGGCTACATCTCGCCGCTGGCAATGGAGGTGCGTGGCGACAACCTCGACGTGATCGAGCAGCAGGCGCAGGCGGTGGCCGAGGTGGAGCGCACCGTGGCCGGCGTACGGGACGTGCGCGTGTCGCTGCAGAATGACTACCCCGAGCTGCGCGTCGACGTGGAGCGCGAGGCGGCGGGCATGGTCGGTGTGACGGCGCGCGAAGTCGGGCAGACCACGCTCGAGGCGACGCTCGGCAACATCAACACGCCGAGTGTCTGGATCGACTCGTCGAATGGGCAGTCCTACTACGTCGTCACGCAGTACGACGGCGCGGATGTGACCGACCCGCGCGCGCTCGCGGCGTTGCCGGTGCGCGTCTCGAAGACGGGGAAGCCGGTCGCGCTCGGAGCCTACGCCGTGGTGCGCCGCGCCGCCGGTCCGATCGCCGTCGAGCGGAACCACCTCGAGCGCGCGGTGCACGTGCTGGCGCAGGTCGAGGGGCGCGACATCGGCACCGTCGGCGCCGACATCGAGCGCGCGCTCAAGAAGGACCCGCGCACCGCGCACGTCCAGGCGGAGTTCGTCGGGCAGGTCGGCCTCATGCGCACCACCTTCGGCGGCCTCGGCCTCGCCCTCGGCCTCGCGGTCATGGTGGTGTTCATGATCATGGCGTCGCAGTTCCGGTCGCTGCGGCTGCCGTTCATCATGCTCTTCACGATCCCGGTCTCGCTGATCGGGATCGTCGCGGCGCTGCTGGCGGCGGGGCAGGGCTTCTCGATCACGGCCCTGATGGGGATGCTGATGGTGATCGGCATCGCGGTGTCGAACGGCATCCTGCTCGTCGACGACGCCGCGCGCCGGCTCGAGGAGGGCGCCACGCCGGTGGAGTCGATCGTCGCCGCGGCGCGCTCGCGCTTCGTGCCGATCGTGATGACCAGCCTCGCGACCGTGATCGGTCTCCTCCCGACGGCGTTCGGCCTCGAGGCGGGCACGGAGGCGAACCAGCCGCTCGCCCTCTCGGTGGTCGGCGGGCTCACCTCTTCGACGGTGCTGTCGCTGTTCCTGGTGCCGACGATCTACCTCCTCCTGGCGCGCCCGAAGCGCGTGGGCACCGTGGAGCACGAGGCGGCCGGGGAGATCGGGCACGCCTGACCGGCGTCTCGCAGATTGCGAGAGGCCCGCGGTGACGGCGCCCGGCCGAACCGGCCGGGGCGTTGCCGCCAACGGAAAGCTCGACGCGCCGGGCAGGCAGCCGGCGACTTGCGAAATGCCAGGGAAGGGGACTTGCGCGCCCCTTCGCACCGCTCGGGCGGCGAGGGAAGGTCCGTCGTCGCGCCGAGCGGCCCGCCTCTTGCTGGCCTGCGGGCGGCGGTGGTCTCGCGTGGTGGGTCGTGTCGGTCCGGGGTCTGATGAAGCTCGAACACCGAATGAAGCGAAGTACGTGCAGGCCGGAAGAACCGGTCGTGGGTGAGGAGCAGCGGGAAGCGAGCGAGGCTCTGTCGAAGCCGGTCGCGCCTCCGCTCTCGCCGGGGCGTCCGCGCGGGCGGGTCGGCGCGATCCGGAAGCCGCGCTGGACGCCGCGGGACGACGAGCGCCTCCGGTTCTTCTGGAGCACGCCCGCCACCGTCGCCGAGCTGTGCCAGAAGCTCGGCCGCAGCCCGCAGGGGGTCTGCCGGCGGGCGCGCCAGCTCGGGCTGCAGCAGCGCGTCCCGCCGGGGTACGAGTTCTTCACGCACTCGGCGAAGAGGACGGGCTTCGACGCCCGCACCCTCCGTCGGATCCTGCAGTGGGCCGGCGTCCCGCTCCACGCGGTGCGGAGCTACGAGATGCGGCGCCGCCCCCGCCAGCGACGGCAGAAGGCGCCCTTTCGGCAGGTCTACGTGGAACCGTTCGACGTCGACGTGGCGGTCGAGCGCTGGCTGCGGACGGAGACGCCGGGAGAGGCCGGAGGCCGCATCGGCGTGGACGGGAGGACGGTCCGCGGGTGGCTGCGCGCGGCGGGCGTCGAGGGCGAGCCGGACAGGCGGCGGCAATGGCGGGTGGACTCGGAGATCCTCGAGCGGGTGGTGCGCGAACACCACCGCCCCCGCCACTGAATCGACTCACCGTCAGGCCGCGCGGACCTCGGCGGGCAGCGCCGGCGCTCGCTTCCGCGTGAAGCGATCGAGCGCGAGGTAGATCACCGGCGTGGTGAACAGCGTCAGGATCTGCGAGAAGGCGAGGCCCCCCACGATGGCCACGCCCAGAGGGCGGCGCAGCTCGCTGCCCGTCCCCGTGCCGAGCGCGAGCGGCAGGCCGCCCAGAAGCGCCGCCATCGTCGTCATCATGATCGGCCGGAAGCGCAGCAGGCACGCCTTGTAGACCGCCTCCACCGGCGGCAGCCCCTCGGTGCGCTCGGTCTCGATGGCGAAGTCGATCATCATGATCGCGTTCTTCTTCACGATCCCGATCAGCAAGATGATCCCGACCAGCGCGATCACGCTCAGCTCGATCTTCATGACCAGCAGCGCCACCAGCGCCCCGACCCCCGCCGACGGCAGCGTGGAGAGGATCGTGACCGGGTGGACGAGGCTCTCGTAGAGCATTCCGAGCACGATGTAGACGGTGACCAGCGCGGCGAGGATCAGCCACGGCTCGCTGCGCAGCGAGTCCTTGAATACCTGGGCGGTGCCCGAGAAATCGGCGTGAATGCTGGCCGGCATTCCGATGTCGTGCTCGGCCCGGTGGATCGCCTCCACGGCGGGGCCGAGCGCCACCCCGGGCGCCGTATTGAAGGAGATTGTCACCGACGGGAACTGGCCCTGGTGATTGACCGACAGCGCGGTGGCGCCGGACGCCATCTTCGTGAATGCCGAGAGCGGCACCTGGCCTCCGCCGAGCGATCGCGCGTACAGCGTCGGCACGGCCTCAGGTCCGAGCGCCAGCTCGGGCTTCACCTCGAGGACGATGCGGTACTGGTTCAATTGCGTGAAGGTGGTGGCGACCTGGCGCTGGCCGAAGGCGTCGTAGAGCGTGTCGTCGATGGCGCGGGCGGTGAGGCCGAGGCGGGAGGCGGTGTCGCGGTCGATGGTGACGGTGAGCTGCAGGCCATTTGTCTGCTGGTCGCTGGCCACGTCGCGCAGCTCCGGGAGCGCCTTCAATCGCAAGAGGACGCGGGGCGCCCAGGTGGCCAGCTCCGCCAGATTGGCGTCTTGGAGGGTGTATTGATATTGCGTGCGCGCCAGCCGGCCGCCGACGCGGAGGTCCTGCGCCGCCTGCAGGAACAGGTTGATTCCGATGACCTTGCCGAGCTTCGGCCGCAGCCGGGTGATGACCTCGTCGGCGGTCGCCTTTCGGGGCGGCTTGGTCTTGAGTGCGATGAACATCGTGCCGGTATTGCCGCTGCCGATGAAGGAGATCGCCTGGTCCACGTCGGGGTCCCCCTTGACGATGGCGTTCAGCGCCTCCTGCCGCGCCTTCAGGGCGGGAAAGGAGATGTCCTGCGGGGCGTCCGCGAAGCCGATGACGAGGCCATTGTCCTGCTGTGGAAACAGCCCTTTGGGGACGAAGACATAAAGGGAGACGGTGGTGGCGATGGTGGCGAGCGTGACGAGGCCGACGGCGACGCGGTGGCGCAGCACGAAGCGCAGCGCTCGGCCGTAGGCGGACTGCTGCCATGAGAAGATCCGCTCGAGGAGGCGCGCCACCGGGCCCTCCTTCTTGGCGGAGGAGCGGCGCAGGAGGCGCGCGCAGAGGGTGGGAGTCAAGGTCAGCGAGACGATGGCGGAGACGGTGATGGCGACGGCGAGGGTGACGGCGAACTCGCGAAAGAGCCGGCCGACGATTCCTCCCATGAGCAGGATCGGAATGAAGACGGCCAGCAGCGAGGCGGTGATCGAGACGATGGTGAAGCCGATCTGGCCGGCCCCGCGCAATGCGGCCTTCACCGGCGGCATGCCCTCTTCCACGTAGCGGGCGACGTTCTCGGTGACGACGATGGCGTCGTCCACCACGAATCCGGTGGAGATGGTGAGCGCCATCAACGAGAGATTGTCGATGCTGTATCCCAGCAGGTACATCACCGCGAAGGTGGCAATCAGGGACAGCGGGACGGCGACGCTGGGGATCAGCGTGGCCGAGGCGCTGCGCAGAAATGCGAAGACGACGAGCACGACGAGCGCGATCGAGACGAGCAGCGACTGCTCGACGTCGGCGACGGAGGCGCGGATGGTCTGCGCACGGTCGAACGCCACGGCGATGTCGATCTGCGGCGAAATCGAGCTGGCGAGCGACGGCAGGAGGGCCTTCACGCGCTCGATCACGTCGAGGATGTTGGCGCCGGGCTGGCGGCGCACGACGACGACGATGGCGCGCTCGCCCGTCATCCATCCCGCGGCGCGGTCGTTCTCCACGCCGTCGAGGACCCGCGCCACGTCGCCGAGGCGCACGGGTGCGCCGCCCTGATAGGAGATGATGGTCTTTTCCCAGTTGGCGGCGCCGAAGAGCTGGTCATTGGCGGAAATGGCCTGCTGCTGGCTGGCGCTGGAAATGGCCCCTTTCGGGTGGTCGGCGGTGAGACGCGCAATCGCGACCCGCACGTCCTCGAGCCCGAGGCCGGCGCCGGCGAGGGCCTGGGGATCGGCCTGCACGCGCACGGCGGGCTGCATTCCGCCACCGACGGTGACCTGCCCGACGCCGGGCACCTGCGCGATCTTCTGCGCGAGCACGGTATTGGCGGCGTCGAACACGGCGGACAGCGGCAGGGTGGCCGACTTGAGGGAGAGGATCATGACCGGGGAGTCGGCGGGGTTGACCTTCCGGTAATTGGGTTTGAACGGCAGATTGGGAGGCAGGTCGCCGCCCGCGGCGTTGATGGCGGCCTGCACGTCGCGCGCGGCGGCGTCGACGTCGCGGTCGAGATCGAACTGCATGGTAATGGAGGTGGAGCCGAGGCTGCTCGTCGAGGTCATCTCGGTCAGTCCGGCGATGCGGCCGAAGCGACGCTCGAGCGGGGTGGCGACGGCGGAGGCCATGGTCTCGGGGCTGGCGCCGGGGAGGCCGGCGCCGACGTTCACCGTCGGGAAGTCGATGCGAGGCAGCGGAGCGACGGGCAGCTGCGTGAATGCCGCCCCGCCGGCGACGACGAGCGCCGCGGCGAGAAGGGATGTCGCAATCGGGCGACGAATGAACGGCTCAGATATGTTCATTGCTCGATCCGAGACGCCCGAAAGACGAGGGACGCGGCTTTTCTTTCGCTCGCCCCAAGCCGGTTTCACGCGCGGCGAAAGGAAAGACCGTCCCCCCAGCGTGTGGAAGACGATCGAAAAGGCGA
>JAJXSP010000438.1 GCA_021784515.1 Myxococcales bacterium
CGGGCCAGCATCTGCGAGGCGGCCGAGACGGCGGCGATCGGGTTGCGCACCTCGTGGGCGAAGGCGCGCGCGGCGCGGGCGAGGGCCTGGTGCCGGGCGCGCTCGGCCGCCTCGCGGCGCGCCGTCGTCACCGCCGACAGCTCGCGGAACACCGCCACCACGCCCCCCGCGTCGAGCGGCGTCGTCGAGAAGCCGAGCGGCCGCTCCTGCCCGGCGACGCGCACCGTCGCGCGGCGCTGCAGGTCGCCGCCCTCCGCGTCGAGGAACGCCTCGGCGCCGGGCGCGAACTCGGCGAGGCGCTTCCCAACGGCCTCGTCGGCGCTCTCGATGCCGAGCTGCGCGGCGCCCGCCGCGTTGAGGCGCAGCACGCGCCCCGCGGCATCGCACACCACCAGCCCGGACGACAGGTGATCGACCACCTCCTCGAGGAACCGCTCGCGCTGCCGCAGCTCGTCGGCGAGCGACCGCATCCGCGAGAACACGCGCAGCTTCGCCTCGAGGAGGTCGACGTTGAACGGCTTCGACACGAAGTCGGAGGCGCCGAGGGTGTAGGCGCCGCGGACCGCGGTCGGATCGTTGATCGCGGTGACGACGATCACCGGCAGGTCGTCGAGGTCGCGGCGCTGCCGGATCTGCTCGAGCACCGCGAAGCCGTCGATGTCCGGGAGCACGAGATCGAGCGTGGCCAGCGCCGGGCGGAGGTGGCGCAGGAGATCGAGCGCCTCCTTGCCGGTCTGCGCGGCGGCCACCTGCAGCCCGAGCGGGGCGGCGAGCGTGGCGAGGAGATCCACGATCGCCTGCTCGTCCTCGATCACCAGCAGGATGGGGGGCGGCGATTTCACTTCAGGTCCGCGCCATCAGGGCGCCTCGTCGAAGTCGGCGGTCTCGGTGGCGGCGGCGAAGTACTCGTTGAGCGCCATCACCTGCTCGCCGCCGAGCGCGTCGAAGTGCACGCCCATCCCGCGCGCGGCCTCGTCGCCGGCGTCGACCACCCAGCGCACCTCGGCGGTGGCGGCGATCGCCTTCCCCGTCGGCAGGGCGAGCGAGATCGCGAGGCGCGTGCCGGGGCGCTCCGGCCGCGGCGCGAGGACGAAGGCGCCGCCGAAGCCGAGGTTCAGGGTGCGCGAGGTCGCCTCGGTCCCGGTGGCCGCTCCGTCGAGCGGGCGGTAGCGCACCTCCACCTGGCCGCCCCGGCGCTCCTGGCCCCGGAAGTGCCGCGCGCCGTCGCGCCTCGGTCGATCCATCGCCCGATGGTTGGCGACAACCCGCCGCGAGTCAAGCCGCCGACCGCCCCCTGCCACATCGCGCTCCTCGACGGGGGAAGCATTGACACTGCCCGACCCCGCTGGTACGAACGCGCGCGAGCAGACCTCGCCGGCCGAAGGCCGGGGCATCGAGACGGTCGGCCCACCAAGGCGAAAAGCATCCAATGAAGCTGCACCTGATCGGGATCTGCGGTACGGGCATGGGCTCGCTTGCCGGGCTGCTCAAGGAGGCGGGCCACGACGTGCGCGGCTCCGACGAGCACGTCTACCCTCCGATGTCGACGCAGCTCGAGGCGCAGCGGATCCCGGTGTTCGACGGCTTCCGCGGCGAGAACCTCGACTGGGGCCCCGACAAGGTGGTCGTCGGCAACGTGTGCCGCAGGGACCACGTCGAGGTGCTGGAGGCGCAGCGGCGCGGCCTTCAGCTCACCTCGTTTCCGGCGGCGCTCGAGGAGCTGTTCCTCACCACCCACCACTCGCTCGTCGTCGCCGGCACCCACGGCAAGACCACCACCTCGACGCTCGCCGCCTCGGTGCTGACCGACGCCGGGCTTGCGCCGAGCTACCTCATCGGCGGCGTCCCGATGGGGCTGCCGCGCAGCTTCCACGTCGGCCAGGCGGGCGGGCCGTTCGTCGTCGAGGGCGACGAGTACGACACCGCCTTCTTCGACAAGGGATCGAAGTTCTTCCATTACCGCCCGCGCACCGCGATCCTCACCTCCGTCGAGCTGGATCACGTCGACATCTTCGATTCGCTCGAGGCGGTGAAGGCCGCCTTCAGGCAGTTCGTCGCGCTGATCCCCGAGGACGGTTTGCTCGTGGTGTGCGCCGACGACGCGGGCGCGCTGGAGTGCGCGAGCGCGGCGCGCTGTCGGGTGGAGCGCTACCGGCTCGGCGACGGGCCGGCCGACTGGCGTGCGCGCGCGACCGGCGTCAAGCCCGGCGGGCGCACCGTGTTCGCCGTCGAGCGGCACGGCGAGCCGTTCGGCGAGTTCGAGATCGGGCTGCCGGGCGCGCACAACCTCGGAAACGCGCTCGCGGTGATCGCCGCCGTCTCGGGCCTGGGCGTGGCGGTCGCCGACATCGCCCACGGCGTGCGCCGCTTCGCCGGCGTGCGCCGACGGCAGGAGGTGCGCGGCGTGGCGCAGGGCGTGACGGTGGTCGACGACTTCGCCCACCACCCGACCGCGGTGCGCGCCACGCTGCAGGCGCTGCGTGGCCGCCACGGCGGCGGCCGGCTCTTCGCGGTGTTCGAGCCCCGCAGCGCCACCTCGCGCCGCGCGGTGTTCCAGCGCGACTACGCCGACGCCTTCGCCGCCGTCGACGAGGTGATCGTCGGCGCGGTGAACGCGCCCGAGAAGGCGCCCGAGGGCGACCGCTTCGACCCCGAGCGCCTCGCCGCCGACCTCCGCGGCCGGGGCGTCGCCGCGCGCTTCCTCTCGTCGGTGGAGGCGATCGCCGAGCACCTCGCGCAGCGCGCGGCGCCGGGCGACACGGTGGTGGTGATGTCGTCGGGCGGCTTCGGCAACGTGCACGACCGCATCCTCGAACGGCTCGGCCACGCGATCATGGACGCGCGGCCCGCCGACCTGCCGCACGTGCGCGCGCTGCTCGAGAAGGTGAACCTGCCCTACCCCGACCTCGAGGCGCACCTCGACGAGCTGATGGTGCTCCGCGACGGCGGGCAGATCATCGGCTGCGTCGCGCTCGAGCAGTGGGACGACGCGGGCCTGCTGCGCTCGCTGGTGGTGACGCCGGAGCGCCGCGGCGAGGGGCTCGGCTGGATGCTCGCCGACACGGTGCTCGCGCGGGCCCGCACCCGCGGGCTGTGCGCGGTGTTCCTCACGACCGAGCACGCCACCGACTTCTTCGCCGAGAAGTTCGGCTTCCGCACCTGCGAGCGCTCGGCGCTCCGCCCGGCGATGCTCTCCTCGAGCCAGTTCCAGGCGGGGCGGGCGGCGATCTTGATGAAGCTCGACCTGTAGCGTGGACGATCTCGCCCTCGCGCTGTCGATCGCCGACGAGGCGGGACGGCTCTTGCTCGAGGGCGCGGGCGGGCATCACGCGGCCTCCACCAAGGGCAGCGCGATCGACCTCGTGACGGAATATGACCGGCGCGCCGAGGCGCTGATCCTCGACCGCCTGCGCGCCGCGCGCCCCGGCGACGGGCTGCTCGCCGAGGAGGGCGGCCTCCTCGCGAGTCCGTCGGCGCGGCGGTGGATCGTCGATCCGATCGACGGCACGACCAACTTCGCGCACGGCCACCCGGTGTTCTGCGTGTCGATCGCGCTCGAGGCCGCGGGTTCGATCGTGGCGGGCGTGGTGCACGCGCCGGCGCTCGGCCTCACCTTCGCCGCGCGACGGGGCGGCGGCGCCACCTGCAACGGCGCGCCGATCCACGTCAGCGACGAGGGCGACCTCGGGCGCGCGCTGCTCGCGACGGGCTTCCCCTACGACCGCCACACCGCGCGCGAGAACAACTTCGATCAGTTCGTGGCGCTGCAGCGGCGGGCGCAGGGGGTGCGGCGGCTGGGCTCGGCGGCGATCGATCTCGCGCTCGTCGCGCGCGGCGTCTACGACGGTTACTGGGAGATGAAGCTCAAGCCGTGGGACGTCGCGGCCGGGGCGCTGCTCGTCGTCGAGGCGGGCGGCGTGGTGACGGGGTGGCGCGGCGAGGCGGTCTGCCTCGAGCGCGGCGCCGTGGTGGCGTCGAACGGGCGGCTGCACGCGGCGCTCCTCGAGACGCTGGCGACCCTTCCGCTTCCATCCGTGGTCTGAGAGCGTGAGCAAGAATCCACTCCCGTCGGGATTCTTGCTCGCGCTCTGACTCCCCGGCCTGGACGCGCTACTCTTCGCGCGATGCGCCGCCTGCTCGTCCCGCTCCTGGCCGCCGCCCCCGCGCTCGCCCACCCGCCACCGGGAATCGCGCCGGTCGGGATGGCCCCCGTTCACGACGCGCGCGTCAAAGGGCGAGGCGCCTCGGGGAAGCAGCCGTCGCCGGCGGGCGTGGCGGCCGGGCGCGCGTTCACCTTCGGCGCGTCCCGGACGCCGCTCGCCGAGATCCAGGCGGCGCTGGCGCGGGACAAGCTCGACGGATGGCTGCTCACCGATCGCGGCGGCGAGGACGAGGTCGCCGAGGGCCTGGTGGCGCCGCGCGGCTCGATCGCGCGCCGCTGGTTCTACCTGATCCCGGCGACGGGCGAGCCGATGGCGCTCGCGCACCGCACCGAGGCCGACGCCTTCACGAGGCTGCCCGGACGCACCATCTCCTATGACGGCTGGCGCGCCCTGGACGGACAGCTCCGCGCGCTGATCAAGGGGAAGCGGCGCCTGGCGATGGCCTGGTCGCCGCGCGGCGCGCTCCCCTCGGGCGCGGGCGTCGACGGCGGCACGGTGGACGCGGTGCGGGCGGCCGGGGCGCAGGTGTTCTCGTCGGGCGACCTGCTCACGCTCGTCGGGGCGCGCCTCTCCGACGTCCAGCGCTCGAGCCTTCTCGTCGCCGCGCGGCAGCTCGAGGCGCTGCGCGACGAGGCGTACCGCCGCATCCTCGAAGCCACCATTGCCGGCGCGGCGCTGACCGAGGGCGGGCTCGCCCACCAGATTGCCGAGGGGATGGCCTCGCGCGGGCTGGAGGGCGCGCAGCCGCCGCTGGTCGCGGTCGACGAGCACACCGCCGATCCCTCGTATCGCCCCGACCGGGCGGGCGGCGCGGTGATCCACCCGGGCGCGCTCGTGCGCATCGAGATCGCGGCGC
>JAJXSP010000439.1 GCA_021784515.1 Myxococcales bacterium
GACCTGAAGCCCGACAACGTCTTCCTCGCGCGTCGCAAGCGCGGCGGCGAGACGGTGAAGGTGCTCGACTTCGGGCTGGCGCGGATCATCGGCACGGCCTCGGGGGGCGACGTGATCGCGGGCCCCTCGATCACCCGCGCCGGCGTCGTCTTCGGGACGCCCGAGTACATGGCGCCGGAGCAGTGCGAGGGGGCGCCGATCGACGCGCGCACCGACCTCTACGCGCTCGGCGGGATCCTCTATCACCTGCTCACCGGCGCGCCGCCGTTCCGCGCCGAGCACTTCCTGCAGCTGCTGTCGAAGCAGGTCGAGGAGGCGCCGGAGCCGCCGCGCCGGCGTCGGCCCGAGGCGGACATCCCGCCCGCGCTCGAGGCGATCGTGCTGCGCTGCCTGGCCAAGCCGCCCGACGAGCGTTTCCAGACCGCGGCCGCCGTCGGGGAGGCGCTCGCGCCGTTCGTGGATGCCGCGCCGTCGAGCCAGCGTGCCGCCGACGAGACCGACACGCCGCCGCCGCTGTCCGCGGTGGACTTGTCGAGCGAGGCGCGGGCGACGCCGGCGTCGCTGGAGATCGTCGGGCCGAGCCTGGCCGGCGAGTCGATCGCGCCCTCGCATCACAGGCGGGGGCTCGTCGTCGGGCTCGGCGCGGCGGGGATCACCGTCGCCGCGGTGGCGGTGCTGGCGATCTCCGCCGGTGGCCGCGAGCGTGAGGCGGCGGTCGCGGCGCCCGGCTCGTCGCGCACCGCCCCGGTCGTGGCCGAGCCGCCGCTCGCCCGCGCACGCCGCCTGATCGACGCCGGCGATCTCGACGGCGCCGACCGCCTCCTCGCGACCGAGCGCGCCCGCGGCGACGGCGCCCAGCTCCAGTCGCTGCTCGGCGAGGCGGCGCTCCTGCGCGGCAACCGTCTCGGGGCGCTCGCCCACTTCCACCGCGCCACGCGGATCGCCCCCGACGAGGCGGATGCCCACGCGCGGCTCGCCTCGATGCTGGCGCTGATCGGCCAGCGCGACGCCGCCTGCCGCGAGGCGCGCACCGCTCTCGACCGCGATCCGCGAAGCTCGATCGCCCGCGCCGCCACCGACGCCGCCCGCTGCCCGAAGGACTGATCGCGATGGTTCGACCGCAGCGGGAAATCGTGTTCAAAGAGGTAGCGCCGAAGGCTGGGGCTTTCAGGCGGTCGGACATCCAAAAGCAGGAAGCAACGATGAGAACCGCCCTGCCCCGCGTCCTCGCCCTTTGGCTCGCCTGCGCCGCCGCCGCGCCGTCGCCGACGCTCGCATCCGAGTACCCGCTCGACCAGGTGGTGGTGCTGATCCCGCGCGTCGACGCGCACCGTCTTCGCCGCGCGGGGATCGCCAACACCCTCGACCTGCTGACCTACGGGCGCACCGCCGCCGGCCGCGATCTGCTCGCCCGGCGCAGCGGCCTCTCCGTCGAGAGGATCGACGCGTGGACGGCGCTCGCCGACCTGATGCGCGTGCGAGGCATCGGCCCCGACGTAGCGCGCCTGCTGACCGCCGTCGGAGTGCGCACGATCGCCGACCTCCAGCGCTGCGACCCGGTGGCGACGGCGACGGCGATCCGCGACGTCAACAAGGCCAGGCGGCTATCGCCCAACCCGCCGCGGGCCGAGTCGCTCGCCTACTGGATCGACCTTTCGCGGGCGCTGCCGATCGTCTTCGAGCTGCGGGTCGCCGCGGCCGTCGGGGCGAGCCCGGTTCCGCGTTGACCCCGCCCGATCCGCTCCGCTAACATCGCGCACTCCAAACACCCAGAGGCTCAGGCCGATGAACACGACCGTCGAGGGCGCCGCAACCTCCGCACCGCCCGGAGCGCCCCCGCGCCTCGCCGCCGGCACGGTGCTGGGCGGGCGCTTCACCATCCACGAGCTCCTGGGCCGCGGCCCGCTCGGCGAGCAGTACCGAGCGACCGACGCCAAGGACAAGCAGCCGGTGACCGTGCGGTTGCCACCGCCCGATCTCCTGCGCGACTCGTCGACGCGGGCGCGCCTCGAGCACGAGCTCGCGATCGCGGCGCAGCTCGATCACAAGAACATCGCGCGCACGATCGGCTTCTGGTTCGAGGGCGACCAGCTGTACCTCGCGGCCGAAGCTGTCGACGGCGGCTCGGTGCGCGAGATGATCGAGCGGAAGCGCGCCACCGGCAAGCCGTTCTCGGTGAAGGGCGCCTACAACGTGGTCGCGCACGTTTGCAACGCCCTCACCTACGCCCACGGCGCGCTCGTCCACGGGACGCTCACGCCGGCGTCGGTGCTGGTCAACTCCGCAGGAAGGGTCAAGCTCGCCGACTTCGGGATCGGCCGCGCGATGTCCGCGCTCGAACCCTTCCGCGCGCAGGTGGGCAAGGGCGCGCTCGCGGCGGTGGCGCCCGAGCTCGGCCGCGCGCCGGCGCAGTTCGATCGGCGCGCGGACGTCTTCTCCATCGGGGCGATGCTGTTCGAGCTGCTGAGCGGGCGGCCGCCGCTGCGCCCCGACGAGCCGCTCTCCGCGGCCTCTCCCGGGATGCCGCCGGTGCTCGATGCGGTGATCGCGCGCTGCCTCGAGCCGAACCCCGACGACCGCTTCGCCGACGTGCAGGCGCTCAAGCAGGTGCTCCACGCGGCGCTCGAGCCGCTCGTCGCCGGGGCCTCGACCCCGGCGGCGGTGTCCGCGGCGCCCGCACCGACGGCGCCCTCGGCCGGCACGCCGCCGCCGACGCCGCCCGTGCCGCCGAGGCCCCAGGTGCCCGTCGCCGCCGCCGGGCCCGTCGGCGCCGTCGGAGCGCCGTCGGTGAGGCGGGTCAGCACGCCGAAGATCACCACCACCTTCAACGTCGCCAGCGCGCTCGCCGCCGCCGACGAGTCGCAGGAGCGCTGGCTGATCCAGAAGGACAAGCTCGACTTCGGCCCGTTCCGCCTCGCCGAGGTGAAGCACCAGCTCGAGAAGGGGCAGATCAAGGGCGACCACACGATCGTCGACATGGAGAACGGCGAGCGGCGGCGCGTGCGCGAGCACCCGCTGCTGCGCGAGTACGTGCTTCAGGTCGAGGGCAAGCTCGAGGACGCCACGCGCGCCGCCGCGGACGCCGAGGAGGCGCGCCGCCACCGACGGAACCTCGTGGCGCTGCTGTCGGTGCTGGTCGTGCTGGTCGCCGGGGGCGCCGTGGTCTTCGTCCTCGTCGTGCTGCCGGGGTTGAAGCCGAAGGAGGTCGTGAAGACCATCGTCGTGAAGGAGGAGGACCCGTTCAGCGGGATCACGCTGAAGGTCGATCCGCCGGCGCCCAAGCCGAAGAAGAGCGGCCACCGCTCGTCGGGCAGCACGAAGGGCTCCAACGGCGAATTCAGCGACGTCACCAACCTCGGAGACGCGAACGAGGAGGGCGGCGACGAGACGCTCTCGGGCGAGGTGGTTCAGCGCGTGATGAACTCCAACTTCCGCGTGCTGACCGGCTGCGTGCTCGAAGAGAAGCGCCGCAGCGGCGGCCTGCGGAACGTGGACATGGACTTCATCATCCGGGGTTCGGGCCAGGTCTCGGCGGTGAAGGTCAACGGCGACACCGCCGGGCCGTTCGCGCAGTGCATGTTCGCGAAGATGCAGACCGTGAGCTTCCCGAAGTTCAACGGCGCGAAGACGCACGCGTCGTTCTCGCTGGCGCTGAAGTAGCCGGCGCTCCGCCTTATTCCATTCACGACAGGTCGGTCCGGGCGCGAGGGCACGTCCGCCCGGCCTTGGGGCAGCTCCTCGGCGCCTGGGATCGCTGGGGTTTGAATTAGCGGAAGCCGGCGCCCCGGTTTCCCGTTGCTCGCTCGACGGTGGCGCTCTTGAGGCCCGCGAGGAGCTCGAGCGGAAAGTAGAAGCGCTCGCCCTTGTGGGTCTCGATCGCCAGCACCTCGCCCGAGGGCTCGAGGCGGGCGCAGCGCTGCACCGCCAGCAGCTCGGAGGGCAACGCGAAGAAGGCCGACACCTCCAGCCCGTCGGGGATCTGCCACCCGCCTCCGTCCTTGCGGACACCGGCGATGCCATCGAGGATTCGCGCGACCAACTCGAGCTTCATGGCGGGGGATTCTACTCACCGCGCACGGGGGTGGCAACGGAGAGCGTGACGCGCGGGGCGCGCTTCGACAAGCCCGGCGGGCGCGCGTAGGATCTCGCCCCCCATGTCACGCCTCCTGTGGATCGCCCTTGCCTCGTGGTGGTCGGGCGCGGCCTCGGCGGACGACCTGTACGACCGCGTAGAGGCGGTGGCGGCGGAGCTGCGGGCGCCCGAGCCGACACGGCGGCGCGAGGCGGTCGATCGGCTGGCCGACTTCGATCGCGACGCCGCCTCGCCGCTCCTGGTGCGGGCGCTCGGCGACGCCGACGCCGAGGTGCGGGCTCGTGCGGCGCAGGCGCTCGGTCGGTTCCGCGCACCGGAGGCGGAGGCGCCGCTCCTCGAGCGGCTCGGCGATCCGGCTGCCGGCGTTCGGGCGCGCGCGGCGGAGGCGCTCGGCGCGATCGGGGCCCGGCGGACGTCGCCGGCGCTGGTGCGAGCGCTCGCCGATCCGGAGCACGAGGTCCGGCAGGCGGCGGTGGCGGCGCTCGGACATCTCGATGCGCAGGACGCCGTACCGGCGCTGCTGGGGCGCCTCGACGACGAGACCGCGGGGGTGCGTCGGGCGGCGATCGACGTGCTCGCGCGCCTGCGCGATCCGCGCGCGGTCGTGCCGCTGCTCGGACGGCTGGGCGACGCGTCGCGCGAGGTCCGATCGGCGGCGCTCGAGGCGCTCGGCGAGCTGGGTGACCGGCGCGCCGCGCCCGCGATGATCCGCCTGCTCCGCGATCCCACCGACGAGGTGCGCGTGCAGGCTGTGGAGTCGCTCGGGCAGCTGGGCGCGCGCGCGGCGACGCCGTCGCTGGTCGAGCTGCTGGAGCACGGCCCCGACGGCATGCGCGCCCGCGCCGCGGCGGCGCTCGCTCGGATCGCGGCCGCCGATCCGCCCGACGAGGCGGCGATCATGGCGCTGGTGCAAGATCG
>JAJXSP010000440.1 GCA_021784515.1 Myxococcales bacterium
GATTGTCTTCAATGATTGCCCCGCCGTAGTCGGCGAGGGCGTTGCTGATCAGGAACGGCCTGCTCCGCGCAGCGGCGGGCCCCTTCCATGGGCCACCCGCGCGGGCGATTGGGCGGTGCGACCGGCCGGCGCTCGGTCAGGCCCCGCGGGCGAACTTGAAGTATTTCCGTAGCAACTCGCTGCCGCGCTCCGTCGCCACGCGGCCGGCCACTTCGCATGCCGCGTCGTACACCGCGCGCAGGTCGGGCCGGCGTGGATTCGCGCACCCAATCGACAGCTCGCCACCCTGGTCGATCCACCGGAGCTCGAACGCGAATCCATCCAGGCTGAGCGAGGGCTCGACGAGAGGGAACCGGAGCGCCGACAGCGCCGCGACGACCGGATCGTCGCCCGCCTCGGCGGGGCCATGCGCGACCGCGGCCGTCTCCTTTCCATCATAGGTATGCACGCGGCAGGCGATTCGTTCGCTGCCGTCGGTGCGGCGAGCGCGCCCGACCATGATCACCCCGGGTCGGAGGAACGTCTCGATCGCGCAAACCCAAAGGTATTCCACGATCCTCGATTGATCATCGGTGGAGAGAGCCTCGTAGCCGCGGAGGGTGAGGTCGCGCACGTGCAGCGCATTGGTCAGCGCCGCCCAATCCTCGTCGTCCGGATCCACTCGTGCCTGGCGGGTGGAAAGCCCTTCGGTGATCGCCTCCGTCGTGTTCACTCCGCCGCGAGCCCGAGATCGGGCAGCGCCTTGACGACCTTCATCGTCTCCAGGCTCACCGTGATGACCTGCCCGACGAGGCGCAGGATGTACTCCTCGTCGTCGGCGCGGTTCGGGTCGTTCACGATGCCGCTGCGGGCGTCGGTGGATACCTGGTACTGGTCGATCACCCATTCGAGGGCCGAGCGGTTGCCGAGGCGGTATTCGAAGGTCTCGGGCGGGATGCCGTCGAGGGTGAGGAAGTCGTTGTACACGAGCTGCCGCTTGTCCTTCGACAGCCGCATCCGATCGACGCGGAAGGAGAGGTCGGCTTCGGGGTTCTCGACGCGCTTCAGGCGATGTTCCTTCTGCTTCTCGTAGTCGACGTGCAGCTCGGCGAGGCGCTTTCCCGCCTCGGCGAAGGGCGCGAAGGTGGGTGCGTACGGAATGCGCGGTAGCTCGCGCTTCAGGTTGGCGGCGTAGCGCTCGCGGTAGGCGGGGTGGTGGAGGATGGCGTAGACGTAGTGGAAGATGTCCCACTTCGAGATGGCGTCGTCGTGGTAGTGGGAGCGGAATTCGGCGAGAGCCCAGTGGGTGATGTTTTCGCGACGGCCCCCATCCTCCGAACCGTACCAATAGAATGGGAACGCCTGGGCGCCTCCTTGAGGCAGATGATCAACGGGGAGGGCGCTCGCCAGCGCGAACGGTGCCCATTCCGTGCCGGTCTTTTCGAGAATGGCGACGTTCTCACCGCCTGCCGGAAAGGCGTGTGACCGCCCGTAAAGATCCTCGTTGAACATCGGATCACAGAAGTGCCATTGGGCCACGAAGGGGCGATAGATAGCACGCTGGATCATCGATTCGAGGAACGCCGCTTCCAGGTTACGGCCAAGACAGCGTTTTGTCCGCCGAATCCACTTCAGAATGCTCCCGTCAACCTGCAGGAACCCGTCGATGTTCTCCGGCCGGTCCAGCGACCGCCAACGGCGCAGCTCGGCGCCGTAGCAATCGACCATGCGCCTCGCTCGGTTGGTCAGCCGGTCACGATCGAAGTCGTAGACATAGGCGTCGCTGTTGGACTTCGCGCCCATCGTGCAGTGAAGGAAAATGGCGTCGCTTCCTGCGATGGGAAGGAACCCCTCGAACTCGGGCCGCAGCCCCTCCGTCAGCCAGGTGTATTTGTCGTCTGGCTCGATACGCTCCCATTTGACGCCTCCCCGCGCTCCTGCCTCGTCGAGGAACTGATACTTGCGCTCCTTTCTCCAATCTTCTCCGACTCGCGCGTAGTACACCTCCGCTCGGCGTTCGGCTGCCTCCGTCCGTTTCCGCCGCACGAACAGCCCGATCGAGACGCCCACCTGAATCCCGAACACGTTGTGCGTCGTCCCCGACAGCTTCGGGTTCTTGCGGACGTTTCCCCCGAGGTCGAGCACGTAGATGGCGTCGAAGTCCTTCGCCAGGTGCTTCCGCATCCCGTCGAACGCGAGCTGCCCGACATAGCTGTTGTTCGAGACGTAGGCGAGGATGCCCTCGTCGCCCGACTTGATGAGCCGGTCCGTCGCCCAGCGAAACGCCTTCACATAGGGATCGCTCAAGCTGTTGACCAGCGTCGCCGCCGAGTCCTTGGCGTAGGTCTCGGCCACCCGCTTGTCGACGACTTTGTATTTCCGGTTCTTGTTGTTGTCGTTCTCGTCGAGCTGCCATGCGTTGTACGGCGGATTCCCGATCACCACGAAGATCGGCGCTCGCTTCTGCTCCTCGACGCGCTTCGTGTTCTCCTCGGTGAAGAGCGAGCCCTGCGTCTCCTCCGCCAGCTCGAAGGTGTCGACCAGGCAGGCGCCCTCGAATGACTCGTAGCGCCTGGTCAGCTCGAAGTACTCGTGCTCGATGTTCATCGAGGCGATGTAATAGGGGAGCAGCATCACCTCGTTGCAGTGCAGCTCGTGCTGGAATTTCCAGGGCAGCGCGCTGCGCGACTTCTCGGCGATGGCGCGCATGACGTGGATGATGAAGTTCCCGGTGCCGACGAAGGGGTCGAGGACGTGGACGTCGCGGTCGGCGAGGCTCTTGCCGAACTCGCGCTCCAGGATCTCCTCCACGCTCTTCACCATGAAGCGCACGATCGGCTGCGGCGTGTAGACGACGCCGTGCGTGTCGGCGACCTTTTCGTCGAAGCTCTGGAAGAAGCGCTCGTAGATGGAATTGAGGAAGTCCTGCTTCTCGGCGAAGTCGTCGAAGTAGGCTGCGGCCTCCTCGAGCGGCCGGTAATAGCGGTCCAGGCTCACGGCGAACTGCTGGCGCGAGAAGCTCTGCGACGTGAGGGCGTCGATCACGCGCTCGATCTGCTGCGCCACCACGTTGCGGTGGGTGAAGTCGGAGTTGTCGAAGACCTTGCGGAAGATGCGCTCGGTGAGCAGGTGCTGCACCAGCATCTTCTCGACCGCCTCCTCGGAGAGGTTGGGATTGATGGCGGTGCGGCAGGTCTGGAGGAATTGCGCGAATGCCTCGATGAAGCGCTTGTTCTTGCGCCGCTCGCCGTCGATCAGCGCCTCCAGGCCGCGGGCGATGTCGGGCACCTTCTCGGCGAACTCCGGCACCGCCTGCTCCCAGCGCTCCTGCGCCGGCTCCTCCCAGGCGAAGAACTGCTTGACGACCTCGACCAGCATCGACGGCTTCTCGAGGCTCTCGTCGAGGACCTGCTTGCCGTCCTGCCAGAGGATGGCGCGCGCCGGCGCCTGGAAGAGGATGTTCTTTCGCGGGTAGCCGGCTTCGAACTTGCGCTTCACCTCGACGGCGAGGTCGTCCTGGTCGTCCTTGGCCTCCCAGATCCCCTGCGTGATGTTCCAGCGCGAGCGGAGGGCGCCATCGGCGACGATGCGGTTGCCCTTGGGCCCCTTCATCGGGAACTCGGGGACGAGCGTCCACTGGCACTTTCCGGCGCACTCGTCGAGCAGGCGCTGGAACGCGGCCCGGACGGCGCCCTCGTGGAAGGCGTCCTGCTGGCCGAGGCGGTGGAGGGTTTCGTAGTAGGCGGTGACGGACTTGTAGGTGGGCTTGAGCGCGATCAGCGGCATGGAACCCCCGAGCGCGGCGACGATACGCCGGCCGTCGACGACGGGGCAAGGAGAAGACGCGGAGGGGGTGCCTGGCGGCGGCGGGGGCCCCCGCCACTCTTCGTGGCCGTGGCCGTGGCCGTGGCCGTGGCCGTGGCCGTCTACTTCAGCACCATCTTCGTCAGCATCGACACGATGCGCTCGAGTAGCTCGCTGAGTGGCGCAAGATCCTCGGGCGGCGCGAAGCCCAATGCCCCACACGCGTCGACGATGGCGGCGCACTCCAACGCTGAGCCTCGGGCGATGGCGTAGTGCTGCACGCCGTCAGCGCCGCGCCGGCCGTTCCCCTCGGCGATATTGAGCGGGATCGAAAGTGCGGCCCGTCGAAGTTGATCGCCGAGCGATGCGTACCCTCGCGGCATTCGCTCTGCGAGCGGTGCGCCGCGGCCAAGAAAGTCAACCGCGCAGCGGTAGACGTCGAGTTGCTGGAAACCGAAAATGGCCCGAGGTCATCGGCAGCGCAGGTCGGGAAGTTGCGCGCGAGCCGGCTACGGCCACGTTCACGGCCACGGCCACGGCCACGGCCACGAGAAGTGGGGACCCCCGTCTCCGTTATGCACCCGTCGGAGCGCTCCTCCCTTGACAGCCCACCGGCCGGTTGATAGGCATGGGCTCGCCGAACATAGGGAGGTGTTCAATGGGAAGGACCACTGACGCGCAATCACTGGTCGAGGTGCCGAAGCTCGATGCGGAGTCCGCGGGGCCGCTGTGCGAGCGGCTGCTGGCGAAGACGAAGGCGCACAAGAAACTGGCGCCGAACCTGGTGCGGGCCTATGCCCGCCTGGAGACGGCGCGCGGCGGGCTGGTCGGGGCGCTCGCCGGCGAGATGGACCTCGAGGTCGCCGCGGCCACGGCGCTCGACGAGCCGCCGCCCGATCGCCGAGAGGCGGCCGCGTGGGGCGCGCTCGAAGGGCTGCTGTCGGGCTTCCTGAAGATGCCGCCCTCGCGCCGGGCCGCCGCCAAGATCGCCATCGCGGAGCGCGAGCATGGCGCGCTGTTCCCCGACGGCGTCCGCTTCGTCCGGCTCGCGGCCGACAAGAGGTGGACGGCCACCTCGTCGCGCGTCGCCCATTTGAAGGACGCGGGCGTGCGGGCCGACCTCGCCGCGCTGGGCGCCGCCGAGATCGTCGACACGGTGCTGGAGGAGCACGAGGCGACCGGGGTGGCCG
>JAJXSP010000441.1 GCA_021784515.1 Myxococcales bacterium
CGATGAGCGTGAACGAGGCGCGCGAGCCCCAGCGCAATGGCGGTGGTGGCGGCGGCGGCCGGGGCGGCGGGTATGGTGGCGGCGGCGGTGGGCGCGGAGGCTACGGCGGCGGCGGTCGCGGCGGCGGCGGCTACGACCGCGGCGGCGGCTTCGACCGCTAGCCGCTCCTCGAACACGTCCGCGACTGGTGAGCCCGGGGGCCATCGCTCCCGGTGATCGGGACCGTCTACCGGATGTAGCGCGGCGCCCAGTCGCGCACGCGCTGCCCGTCGAGGACGTGGAACACGCGCACCCTCTCCCGCATCGCCGGCGAGAGCTGGCCGATCGGCACGTACACGACCTTGCGGCCGCGGCGAGCGGCGTGCGCCGACAGCGCCGAGCGCGGCGGCTTCGGCGCCACGTACACGATCAGCTTCTCGACCGAATAGTCGATCCCCGCCATCAGCAGGCGCTCGGCCTTCGAGCGTGCGGCATCGAAGTAGGGGTCCTCCCACACGCGGAACATCCGCCCGGGCGGCAGCGTCAGCACCAGCCCGCCGTACTCGCACCGCGCGACGCCCGGCCCGACGAGGCGCGCCCCGGGGGGCGTCGCATAGAGCGCCATGTCGCTCTCCTGGGCATGCTCGCCCTGCCAGGTCATCAGCCACGGGTAGCGCTCGTCGCGCGCGTCCTCGTCGAAGACGATCACCACCGCGCCGACGGTGCCCTTCACGCGCCGCTCCTCGCGCACGAAGACGCGGCCGTCGTGGGCGAGGTTGCGGATTGTCTCGCGCACGTCGATCCCGTCGCGCATCGACGCGACGAAGGGCTCGCTGCGGCTCTGCTCCGACGACAACAGGCCGACCGCGCGCCGGCGCAGCAAGGCGCCATAGCCCTCGATCACCAGGTCCTCGGGCGGATAGGACGCCACGCCCTGGCCTCGCCACTCGGCCTTCCACTGGCCGGGGCGCTCCTCGCGCGGGCGCGGCGCCACCACGCGCGCGAGGTGGCGGCGGCTCTTCACGGCGCGGCGGAAGCGCAGCCTCGCCGCGTGCTGGTACAGCTCCTCCACCGTCGGCCGCAACACCGGAAGCCCGGGGTCCGCCGACTGCCACGGCCACGCCGTCGCCAGCTCCCAAAAGCGATAGGCGAAGTCGTCCCCGCCGGCGCCGCGCGCGCACGTGACCAGTTGCACCAGGTCGGGCGAGAGCCGCCCCTCGAGGCGCGACCAGTTGCGCGCCATCCGCAGCAGCACCGCCAGCGCCTGCACCGGGACGCGCTCGCCGTCCTCGGCGAGCAGCCGATCGCGCGCCGCAAGGGCGAGCCGCGTCGCCAGCCCGTAGCGCTCGGGTTCCGGCTCGCTCTCCATCGGGGCCGCCGGCTCGGTCGTGCGCCGCGCGCGCCGGCGCTCGGTCAGCGAGGCGATCTGCGCGCGTCGATCGCCTCCCGCGCCGTCGGGCGCCGCCAGCACCGACGGCTCTGCCCGCGCCATCCCGGACCGCCAGCGCTCGTACGCCGCCTGCACGAACGGCGGCTCCGACAGCACCTCGCGCGACGACTCCTCGGCGAGGTGGAACAGCTCCACGTCGCGCTTCGTCCGTCCGAGCGGCCGCGCCGTCGGGGTCGCGATCCGCCCGCGCACGCGCCCCGCGTGGGCCACGCCGCACACCAGCGCCACCCGACGCCCCTCGTCGAGCAGCCGGCGTACGTGGAATGCCATCGTCTCCTCGCGGCGCGCGTCCTCCTCGTCGGGCTCGGGCTCGCGATCGCCGCGCGCCAGCCCCGAGGCGCACAGCTGGTCGAACCGCTCCGGCGGCAGCCGCTCCAGCGCCCAGGTGTCGGGCACCAGGTCGTCGCCGCCGCGGTAACCCTCGGTGTCGCGATCGGCGCACACCAGCTCGATGCCGCGCTCGCGCGCCCACCGCGCCGCCTCGATCGCGCCGTCGGCCGGCTCCACGAGGAGGTGCGCGGCGCGCCCGTCGCTCTCGCGCCAGCGGAGGATCGAGAGCAAGGGCAGCCGCTCCACGGCGCGCGCGAAGGGCTGCGCCAGCGTCTCGGGCACCTCCACCGCCACCGCTGTCGGCGCGAAGCGCTCGAGCGCCGCGCGCACGCGCTTCGCCGGCTCGAGCCGCCCGTGGACGATCGGCACGACGAGCAGCGGATCCCCGTCGAGCGCGTCGCCGCCGTCGCCGCGGTACGGGTGGCTCACGGCAGGCCGACCAGCGCCTCCTCACCGAGGATCTGGCGCACCGCCTGCGCCAGGGCCTCGGCGCGCGGCAGCCGCACGCCACCCTCGGGCGCACTCAGCTTGATCGCGTAGCGCACCACGTTCACGCCGTCGCGCACCGTGTACTTCTCCTCGCGCGAATGCGCCCGCTGCAGGAACTCCACCGTCCAGGCGATTACCTCCGCCTCGGCGAACGGCACGTTCTGCCGCAGAATGGCCTCCTCCTCGGCGGGCTCCGGGAAGTCGAGGACGATCTGCGGCATGAGCCGCGAGTGGATGTACTCCGGCAGGTCGAAGGTCGAGGCGTCGTCGTTCATCGTCGCGCAGAAGCGGAAGTCGGGGTGCGCCTTCACCTTCACCCCGGCGACGATCGACTCCACGTAGCGGCGCGCGTCGAGCAGCGGCGCGAGCGAGGCCCACGCCTTCTCGCTCATCCGGTTGCCCTCGTCGAGGACGCACACCCCGCCGCGGAGCATCGCCGTGACCAGCGGCGAGGCGACGTACTGGATCCGACCGCCCTCGCCGACCACCGGCGACACGATCAGGTCCTCGGGGCGCGTGTCCATCGTCGCCTGGAAGAGGTACACCTCGCGGCCGAGGCGCTGCGCCGCCGCCCACGCCAGCGTCGTCTTGCCGACGCCCGGCTTTCCGACGAGGCGCGGGTGCAGCGGAAGGTCGCTGGGATCGACCATCAGCCACGCCGCCAGCACCTGCAGCAGGAGATCGTCGCGCCCCACCCACGTTACCGGCAGCTCATCGGGGTGGGCGAGGTGCAGCGTCACCCCGTCGAGCGTCACGGTGTTCTGCATTCGCCAAACGATAGCCTACAATTTCACTCCCCGACCGGAGGATCGCTCGCATGAGAATTTCGTTTGCTGCCCTATCGCTCGCCGCCGCCGTCGTCGCCACCCCGGCACGCTCCCACGCGGACATCCAGAAGAGCGGCCCCGAGGAGTGGCCCGGCCGCAACATGATCGGCATCCATATCGGCGGCCAGGCGGGGCTCACCAACTTCGGCTACGGCGCCGGCGCTCCAGGCGGCTTCCGCCTCGAGCTGTCGTACGACTACCGCATCACCGACATGGTCTGGTTCGACGCCGGCGCCAACTTCGTCTTCTCGACCGGCTGTGGCGTCGGGCCCTGCCCCTACTATTCCCTCGCCGGCAACACCGCCGAGCCGGCCGCCGGGATCCGGCTCAACTTCCGCACCGCCATCCCGCTGGTCGCCTTCGCGAAGTTCGACGCCGTGCTCGTCGGCATCTGGGGCCGCTACTGCACCGACAACGGCTTCGCGCTGGCGGGCCGCGTCGCCGGCGGCGCGAACTACTACCTGCTCCGCAACCTCGGCGTCGGCCTGCAGATGGGGTTCACCGCCGGGCCGGCGTGGCTCGGTGGAGCCAGCGCCGCCGACTGCGGCATCGCCGCGCCGACCACCGCCGGCCACTCCGAGTTCTACGCCGCGATCGACTTCAGCGCGGGCGTCGAGTTCGCCTTCTAGAACGTGTTCCAGCGCCGTTAGAACACGTTCTAACGCCCGAGGCGCCACGCCCCGAGCGTCACCTCCTCGCGGTCGTGGTAGAGCTGGCGCACCTTCACGTCGCGCCAGCCGCCCGTCGCCAGGATCTCCGTCACGCGGCGCACGAACTCCACCTTCTTCCGCATCGGCAGCTTGATGTTGGCGACGAGGAAGCGCGCGGCGCCGCGACGGCCCCACTTGGCGAGCAGCGCGGCCGCCTCGAGCGGGCGCCACGCCATGTCGCAGAAGAGCCAGTCGGCCGGCTCGTCGGGCAGCCAGTCGAAGGCGCTCGCCTGGACGTGGCGCAGGTTGCGGTTCTTCGCCAGCGACGGCGCCAGCTGCGCCGGATCGACGGCGACGACGCGCGCGCGCCGCTCGAGCAGCACCCAGGACCAGCCGCCGGGCGCCGCCCCGAGGTCGATGCACCGATCGCCCGGGTCGGGCGCGCGGCCGAGCCAGTCGAACGCCTCGAGGAGCTTCGCGGCGGCGCGCGACGGGGCGCCCGCGGGAGCGCTAATGCGGCGACGGCCGCCGGGCGCGTAGCTCACCGCCGCGCCGATCGGGATGGTGCCGACGGCGGCCCGGCCGCGCGCGAGCACGCACGCCTGGGCGAAGCGGTCGTCGCCGGATTGCGCCTCCAGCGGCTCGATGCGCCGCGAGACGATCGACCCGTCGCGCGCCGCGAGCGCGGCCATCGCCGCCGCCTCCACGTCGGTGGCGTAGGCCGACAACGGGTTCGCCGCGTCGCTGTCGGCCACCCACACCTGCAGCGCGAACGGCGACGCGCCGAGCGCGGCCGCGATCGCCGACGCGATCGCCGCGCCGAGCGCCGCGGCGCCGCCGTCGGGGACCTGGACGATCGCGTCCACGGCGAACCCCTGCCGCGCGAAGGCCGGCTCGATCGGCGCGTCGCCCTTCTTCGGGCGCACCGACGAGCGCACCAGCGCGGGCGCTACCACGGAGGGCGCGCACTTCTTCGACGCCGCGGCCAGCTCCTCGACGAGGTCGGCCTCGGAGCCCTGGCGGCACGTCCAAATCCAGTCGCCCGCGGCGAGCGCGCGCGGAGGCGGCGCGGGACGTCGCGCCGTCGGTGTCTGTGGCTTCCGCGGCTTCATCGCGGCGCAGCCTAACACGCGCCGACTAGCGCTTCGCGAGCGCGACGAGGTGCTCGCGTCGGCCGCCGGCGAGCTGCCCGCGCGCCGGGGCGTAGACGTCGGGCCGCTCCTGCGACGCCACCGCCACCACCGCC
>JAJXSP010000442.1 GCA_021784515.1 Myxococcales bacterium
CGCGCGGATCTGATCGCCTTCGGGCGGCCGTTCATCTCGAACCCGCGGCTGCCGACGCTCCTCAAGAGCGGGACGGAGCTGCGCGCGCCCGACTTCGCGACGTTCTACACGCCGGACGAGAAGGGGTACACCGACTACCCGCTGCGCTGACGCGTCGCCAGCGCACGCGCAGGCGCCTGCGTGTGCGGCGACGATCAGCCCGAGAGCAGCGCCAGGATCGCGTCGGTGGTGTCGACCTCGCCGAGCCGCGGGAAGACGTTCGCGCGGACGAACTCGTGCGCCGGCAGGCTGCGATCGGTCATCGCGTCGATCGCGAAGGCGAGGTTGTAGCCCCGCTCGTGGGCGGCCCGCGCGGTGCCGTCGACCCCGACGCTCGTCGAGACGCCCGCGAGCACGATGCCCGTGACGCCGCGACGACGCAGCTGCAGGTCGAGCTCGGTGCCGTAGAAGGCGTTCGGCTGCCGCTTGGTGACGAGCAGGTCGCCCGAGGATCGACCGAGCTCCGGCAGCAGCTCGCCGAACTCCGCCGACGACGGCAAGCGCATGGCGGGCGCGTCGGTGCGCGTGCGCAGCAGGTCGAGCCCGTCGCCGACCGTCGTGACGTTGACCAGGACGACGGGCAGCTTCGCCGCGCGGAAGGCGTGGGCGAGGCGCGCCGCGTTGGCGATCACCGGGGCGATGGCGTGCGCGGTGGGGAGCGCCGTGATGCCCTTCTGCAGATCGATGACGACGAGGGCGGTCTTCGGATCGAGGGCGGTGACGGGCATGATGCGGCTCCTGGCAGGCCGTCGAGAGGCGGCCTTCGGAGACTGTGACGGACCGCGCGCCGTGTCGATCGCGCGGCAGGTCCTCGGCTCGCGCGGGTCGGGCTCGCGCGTGGATCGACCGGCGCCGCGACGCTCCCCTGCCGAGCCCGCGGCCCCCGAGCCCTGCGCGCCCCAGGGGCCCCTGGCGTGGGCCGCATGGTGCGAGTGCCCCGTGGGGGCATCCGAGACGCAGGCTGGCACAGCCCCAGAGGGCGGCTCGCGGTGAATTCGAGCGAACTGAGGGCTCCGCGAGGGCACCGGCGCAGCGGAATCGTGCTTGCATCTGCTGAGGCACGCGCGGCGTCGCGTCGACGCGCAGCGCGCCGAAGGAGAGCACCATGGCCGTTCGCAGGCTGCCGTCGTTGCGGAGCGTGACGCTCACGGTGACCGAGCGGTGCAACCTGCGCTGCTCCTATTGCTACGTCCCGGCGGATCGAGGGCGCGTGATGAGCGCGGAGGTCGCCGACGCGGCCGTCGACGCCTTTGCGGCCCACGCCGACGACGAGGGGGGGCTGTCGCTCTCGTTCTTCGGCGGCGAGCCATTTCTCGCGACGAGGCTCGTCGCGCGCGCCATCGAGCGCGCGCGCGCGAAGGTGCGCGACGGCGCGGCGCTGCGCGTGGTGATGCCCACCAACGGCCTGCTGCTCGACGAGGCCGCGCGCGCGCTTTGTCGCGACGAGCGCATCGAGCTCGCGATCAGCGTCGACGGCGATGCGCGCTCGACGACGCGCCCCTTCGCCGGCGGCGCCCCCTCCGCGCCCAAGCTGCTCGAGATGCTCCCGGCGCTGCTCGACCTCGAGCCCCGCGCGAAGCTCATCGCGCGCATGACCGTCACCCCGGCGAACGTCGACGAGCTCGCGTCGAACGTGCGCGCGCTCGCGCGGCGGGGCTTCCGTCGCATCGTGTTCCTGCCGGCGTTCGAGGAGGACTGGACCGACGAGGCGATCGCGCTCTGGGAGCGCGAGCATCGCCGCCTCGCCACCTGGATCGTCGGCGCGCGCAGCGCGGGGCGGCGGCTTGCCGAGCTGCCGACGCTGTCGGGGCTCGAGGCGCGCCTGACGCGCAGCACGCCGCGGCGCGCGTGCGGGGCCGGCGAGCGGCTCGCCGCGGTCGCGACCGACGGTCGCGTCTTCCCCTGCTACCGCTTCGTGTTCGACGACGCGCTCGCGGAGTTCCAGATCGGCGACGTCCGCGACGGCTCGTGGAACGCGGAGGTGCTCGCGCGCTTCGCCGGGCTCGACCCCGAGCAGGCGCGCCCGGAGCACGGCTCTTGCCGCACCTGCGCCTCGCGCGACGGGTGCACGCACTTCTGCCCGGCGCTCGGCGCGCTGCGCCTCGGCGATCCGCGCGGCGTCCCCGAGGTGGCGTGCCGGCTCATGCGCGCCTCGGTCGAGGCGATCCGCGCCAGCGTGTCGCGCGCCCGCCCCGCTCCTCGCAAGGCAGGCGTGAGCTGGGCGGCGGCCACCGCGCTGGTCGTCGGGGCGATCGCGTCCACGGGGGCCGCGTGCGGCGGCAAGGTCGAGGGGCCGAGCGGCGACGGCGACGCGGGCTACGACGCGCCTGGGCCCGGCGTGTGCGCCGTTCGGCCCGACTCGTCGACCGACGGGGCGAGCCCCGGCATCTGCCCCGTCTACGACGCGGGCACTGACGCCGGCGTGATCGGGCCAGGCGTCTGCGACTACGCGGACACGGGCGTGCCGCTCGACGCCCCGCCCGCCTTCGATGCGGGCAATGGCCCTGGCATCTGCCCGGCCGTCGTGGACTCGGATGCGCCGGACGACGGCTACGCCCCAGGCTTGTGCACGACGCCGGCCGACACCGGCCCGACCCCGGGGCTCTGCTGACGTGGCCGAGTGGTTCGAGGAGCTCTTCGACGAGCGCTATTTCGACTTCTACCAAGGGGCCCTGCGCGTCGAGCCAGCCGAGCAGGAGGCGGCCTTCATCGATCGCGCGCTCGCCCTTCCACGTGGCGCGCGCCTGCTCGATCTCGGCTGCGGCTTTGGCCGTCACGCGGTGCCGCTCGCGGGGTTGGGCTACCTCGTCACGGGGGTCGATCTCTCGGGCGTCATGCTGGCCGTCGCGCGCGAGGCGGCGCAGGCGTCGGGGCTCGAGGTCGATCTGCAGCGGCGCGATCTGCGCGACCTCTCGGGGCTCGGGCCCTTCGACGCGTGCGTCTGCCTCTACACGGTCTTCGGCTACTTCGACGACGCCGAGAACGCGCGCGTGCTCCGCTCCTTGCGCGACGTGCTGCGCGACGGTGCGCGCCTGCTGCTCGATCTCGACAACCCTCTCGCGTTGCTCCGCCATTGGCCGGGCACGCGGTGGCGCGAGACCGCGTCGGGGGTGACGCGCGAGATCTCGCTCTACGATCCGATGACGGCCTGCCTGACGGGCAAGCGCACGCTGTTTCGCAAGGACGGGGGGCGCGTCGAGCTGCCGACGAGCGTCGTGCGCACCTACCCGCCGCACGAGGTCGGCGCGCTGCTCCGCCAGGCTGGCTTCGAGGTCGATCAGGTCTACGGCGCGCTCGACGATCGGCCCTTCGACTGGGCGCGATCGCCCAAGCAGGTCTGGGTCGCGACGCGCGTGTAGGAGCCGATCATCCCTCGGCGCTGCGCTCCTCCTTCGGCGCGGATGGAGCCGCCTTCTGCGCAGGCGCAGCTTCCGCAGTAGTGCCCAGGGGCGGAGTTGAACCGTCGACACGCGGATTTTCAATCCGTCCAGACACTCAAGATACAAGGCGAAAGCTGTATGGGAAGGGGCGTAGTGTAGCAGATTTGTCGCAAACTCCATCGCTGACCGAGCGCATTAGAGCGAGTCGAAAGGCGAGGGGAGAGTCTCTCACCTCGTTCGAGCGAGTCGCGAAGGGCCTGGACCTGTGACGTCTGCTCAGCGTGGTTGCTTCAGCCGTGCTTTAGGCCTCTTCGAGAACGGAGTCTCTCGCCGATCACGCCACCCGCCCGCGTCGCTTCGACGCCGCCGCGTAGACCTTCGCCGCCCTCCCGAGCATCACGGCCGAGAGCACGCGTTTCCGGCCAGGCCCCTGATCCTTCGTTGCCCCCGCTCCTGCATGGCCCCCACGACCAAGCTCCCCGCACGCGTTGCCCGTCGCTTCCAGGCCGCCGTCGTGCTCCGCGACCAGCACGAGACCGACGAGTACATCGGCACATGCTCCGAGGGCGCCAGCGTCGGGACGCGGGACGTCTTCCGGCTCCTGGTCTCGCGGGAGATCCAGCCCGCCGAGATCAAGTTCACCAAGCGGCTCGCCGACAACATGACGCGGTTCGAGGCCAGGACGAGCACGGGCACGGTGAAGGGCACCGTGACCATCAAGACGAAGCACACGTCCGAGAAGGTCGACGCCTACGCCGAGATCACGCTCGACCAGGACGCGGACGGCACGCCCGTTCCCGCAGCGGGCGTCGTTGGGATCCTGATCGAGGAGTTGCGCGACATGGCCGCGTGGATCGCCGATCGGCCCGAGGACATCGACGCGCACGCCGTCGTGCAGCGAATCGAGGAGATCCAGGAGCGGGTGCATCTGCTGGGTTGGTGAGGGCGAGGGTCCGAGCCATGTCGTGGGCCGAACCCGCCCTGGGCCTTCAAGCCGCTGTGCTCACGCGCCTCCTCGCGAAGGACACGTCGATCCCGCAGGTGGCCGGTCTTGGCGCTCAACCGCCAGCGTGGTCCCCTCGTGCGATGTCGTTCTCCCTCAACCTCAAGGCCACCGGCGAGGACATCGGCGCCGCCGCCTTTCACGCACTCGTCGCAGCGGGCTGGGTGATGTTCAATACGATGCAAATGCTCTGGGCGGCGCAAAGCCCAGGCGTGGGGCTCGCCCCCCTTGAAACGCGTGAGCGATGGGCGCGGGACGCGTTCGCGCTTGTCGGCGGTCACCTCCCTGAGGACAACCCGTACGCCCGAGAACTTCGACGCTACGTAGCGGAGGAAGTGCCGGTCCTGCTTCGGCGGAACACGCCCCCGACAACGTTCAACTGACCGTCCTCGGCGACTCTCGGCGCCACGACACTTCAAGAGTGACCCTGGTCGCGAGCAGAGCAACATGCCGTTCGAGTACGGCGACGGAAGCTCGCTGACCGTGACGGGCCCCCGGCTCCAGATTGAGCCGGTGGGCGAGGGCAGGTTCGTC
>JAJXSP010000443.1 GCA_021784515.1 Myxococcales bacterium
GGCAGAACCTCGAGGTGCACGCCGCCGACGCCGCCGAGGCCGCGCAGCGGGAGTCGCAGCGCTCCGCCCTCGGCAGCCTCGGGCCGCGGTTCAAGCTCGACGCCAACGTGTTCGTCTGGGACCGCCCCTTCGACGCCTCGATCCAGATGTTCAACGCGTCGATCAACGTGCGCGGACGCGAGACCTCCAACGTCACCCTCACCGCCACGCAGCCGCTCACCGGCCTCTACCCGCTCGCCGAGCAGCTCCACGCCGAGCAGAAGCTCGACGAGGCGGCGCACCGCGACGGCGCGACCGCCCGGGCCGAGATCGTCTACCGCACGACCGAGGCCTACCTGCGCCTGCTCCAGGCGATCGACCTGCGGCGCATCGCCGAGGATGCGGTGAAGGACATCGCCGAGCAGGAGAAGACGGCGAAGGCGCTCGTCGACGCGGGCACCCTGATCTCGGCCGACCTCCTGCGGACGCAGGTGGCGCTGGCGCAGGCGCGCGAGGACCTGCTGCGCGCCGAGGCGCAGGTGGGCTCGGTGCGGGCCGCGCTCGCGTCGCTGATCGGGCTGCCCGTGGCGACGGAGATCGAGCCCGAGCGCGTCGACGGCAGGAAGCTGCCGGCGCTGCCGCCGACGGTGGATGCGGTGCTGCCGCAGGCGGAGCGCCGCCGGCCGGAGGTGGGGGCCGCGATGGCGCGCGCGGGCGCCGCCGAGCACGGCTACAAGGCGGCGATGGGCAACCTGCTGCCGCAGATCGCCGCGGCGGGCGGATACCAGCACATCCAGGGCTTCTCGGACTTCGCCGCCCAGGCCGACGCCGGCTACTTCGCGCTCTTCGTCTCGTGGGACTTCTGGGAGTGGGGCGCCAAGTGGTACCAGGCGAAGGCGCAACAGCAGCGGGCGCGCCTGTCGGGGATCGAGGTGGAGCGCCGCCGTCGCGACGTGGCGCTCGAGGTCACGCGCCGCTGGCTCGAGGCGCGCGCCGCCTTCAGCGCGATCGACGTGGCGCGCGAGGCGGTGGCCCAGGGGCGCGAGGCGTACCGCGTGACGCGCGCGCTCTACGAGAACGGCAGCGCGACGACGACCGACCTGCTCGACTCGCAGCTCGCCCTCGAGCGCGCCAGCGCCAACGACGCGCGCACGCTCTACGACGCGCTGGTGGCCTACGCCGCCCTGGCGCGGGCGGCCGGCGGCCTCGACTGAAGCGCGCTCCGGTTGCGAGCGGCCGCCCTGTCGCGCCGCCCGCTCCCATCGTCTAGGATGCGCGCATGAGCGCCCACGACGATCTCCCGGTGGTGATCATCAACGGACTCGGCGCCTCGCGCCCGCTCGCCGAGGGCTACGCGATGGTCTTCCGCGCCCGCGGCTTCAAGACGTACAGCTGCCCGCAACGCATCCTCGGCTTCGGCGACATCCGAATCTCGGCGAAGCTCGTCGCGGGCGAGGTCGAGCGCGTGCTGCGCGAGACGGGCGCGCCCAAGGTGAAGCTGGTCGGGATGAGCCTCGGCGGTCTCATCGGCCTCTACTACATCAAGTGCGACGGGGGCGCGCCGCTGGTCGAGCGCTTCATCTCCGTCGGTGGGCCGCTCAACGGCAGCGCGCTCGCCCACGTCAGCGCGCTCATTCCGTCGGAGGCCGTGCACGCGCTGGCGCAGTCGCGCCCCGACTCCGACATCCAGCGCCGGATCCACGCTGCGCCCAATCCGCCCGGCGTGCGCCTGATCTCCGTCGGCACCAAGGGCGACGTGATGACGCCGCGCGCGTCGTGGGAGGTGCCGGGGATGGAGAACGTGGAGACGCCCTACGGGGGCTGCCCGATCGGCCACTGGCTGCTCTTCACCCATCCCGGCAACCACCGCGTGGTGGCCGACCTGCTGCGGCAATAGCGCGGCGCGCCTCGATCGCGACCTCCCTTCCCGGAATCGCCGCGCTCCCCACGTGCGATCTCTGCGTGAAGATCTGTTTCGGGTAGATCATCCCGTGACATGCTGGCGCCCATGCACAGCGACAAGACGATCGTCCGGAAACTCCTCCTCAAGCCTGGCGCCGCGCTGGCGCTGGTGAATGCGCCCGCCGGCCACGCTCAACCCGAAGGCACCGTCGAGGCGAAGCCGGCCGCCGCCGACGCGGTCCTTCTCTTTGCGAACGACGCGGAGACGCTCGTCGCGAAGCTGCCCGCCCTGGACGAGGCGCTGCGTGACGAAGCGCGCCTCTGGATCGCCTACCCGAAGGCCGGCCAGCTCGGCACCGACCTCGACCGCGACGCGGTGCGGGCGCAGCTGGAGCCGGCCGGTTGGAACCCCGTGCGGCAGGTCGCGCTCGACGACACCTGGTCGGCGCTCTGGTTCAAGCGCGCGTAGCCGCGCGGCGCGAGGACGAGGAGCGAGGGAATGGCGGGCCGCGGCAAGCGGTGCACCGACGGCGGGGCGCAGGCGGAGCTGTGCTTTTACGGCGCGCCCATGGAGGCGCGTCGGGTGGTGCGCCCGCCGGCGGGGCGGATCGCCCTCCACTATTCGAACCACACCGAGCGCCTCCTCGACGCGCTGGTGGAGCACCTCGCGGAGGAGCGCGCTCGTCCCGGGACGGCGCTGTTCGAGCCGGCGCACGTCATCGTGCCCAACCGCAGCGTCGAGGCGTGGCTGAAGTTCGGCATCGCCCGCGCGACCGGGATTGCCGCCCACCTCGAGGTGCGCTACCTGCGGTCGTTCCTCGCCGAGTGCGTCGCGGCGGTGGAGGGCGGACGGACGCGCCTGCTCGACGGCGCGTGCCTCGAAGGGCTGCTCCTCGAGGCGCTGCACGACGACGCGATCGTCGAGCGCCCCGACCTCGCGCCGGTGCGCGACTTCCTCTTCCCCGACGGCCGGCCCGGCGACGAGGAGGCGCGCGACCGCGCGGACCGGCGCCGCTGCCAGCTCGCATCACGCCTCGCCCGGCTGTTCGAGGAGTACGGCTACGCGCGCGGCGAGATGCTGGCGACCTGGCCGCGCGGCTGCGTGCTCGACGGGCGGAGCGACTTTTCGGCCACCGAGCGCTGGCAGCGCGCGCTATGGCTGGCGCTGTTCGGCGCGGGCGGGGTCGCCGAGCGGCGCGGCGACGGCACCGAGTGGCTCACCGTCGGGGGGCTGGTGGAGGCGATCGCCGCCGGGCGGCTGCCGCTGCCGCCCACGCTCCACGTGTTCGGCGTCTCCTACGTCGCGCGCGCCTTCCAGGACGTCTTCGCCGCGCTCGCCCACCGGTGCCGCCTCCGCCTCTACGCGGTCAACCCGTGCCTCGAGTTCTGGGAGGACGTGAAGAGCGAGCGCGAGCGCGCGCGCGATCGCCGGCCGCGCCGCGACGAGCGCGTCGGGCGCGCCCTCCTCGACGAGGAGGACCCGTTCTCCCTCGACCGTCCCGGCGACACGCCGGCGCTGCGGCTGTGGGGCCGGCCCGGCCGCGAGAACGTGCGCCTCCTGAACGAGCTCTGCGACTGCGACTTCTCCGCCGACTTCGAGGACCCGCTCGCGCGCGGGCCGTCGCTGCTCCACCGGCTGCAGGCCGACATCCTCGCGCGGGCGCCGGAGCGCGAGGCGCCCGACGAGGCGTCCGTCCCCGCCGACGACGGGAGCATCACGGCGCTCGCCTGCCCGGGCGTCCGCCGCGAGCTGGAGGTGATCGCCGGCGAGATCTGGCGGCTCGTCGCCACCGACGAGGAGCGCGCGCCGGGCGAGCCGCCGCTGCGCTGGAACGACGTCGCGGTGATCCTCCCCACCGGCCCCGATCAGGCCGCCTACCAGGCGCACGTCGGGTCGGTGTTCCGCGAGACGCACGGGCTGCCGCACCACGTGGTCGACCTGCCGGCGACGGGGACGAGCCGCGTCGTCGAGGCGCTCGGGCTGCTGCTCGCGCTGCCGTTTTCGCGCTTCACGCGGCAGGAGGTGCTGCGCGCGGCGACGCACCCGTCGGTGATCGCCGGGCTCGACGGCGCCGACCCCGAGGCGTGGGCCGACCGCTGCGAGGAGCTGGGGATCGCGCACGGCGCCGACCACGGCGATCACGCCGGCACGTACATCGCGCGCGACGTCCTCAACTGGGATCAGGGGCTGCGTCGCCTCGCGCTCGGCGCGTTCATGGCCGGGCGGAGGAGCGGCGACGCGTCGGCCGAAGCGCTCGGCGACGGCGAGCGGTACGCACCGGCCGAGCTGTCCGCGGGCGCGGCGGACAGCGCGGCCGGGCTCGGGCTGCTGGTGCGCTCGCTGATCGCCGACGCGCGCTTCGCCCGTCGCGAGCGGCTGCCGATGGCGCGCTGGATCGAGTGGCTGCAGGCGCTCGTCTCGGGCTACCTCCACGCCTCCGACGAGGAGGACGAGCGCATGGTGCTGCGCTGCCGGCAGGGGATCGACGGGCTCGCCGGGCTCGGCCTCGGCGACCGGCCGCTGTCGTACCGCGTGCCCTACGAGCTGCTCACCGCCGCGCTCGCCGAGCTTTGCGCCGAGCGCGGGCAGTACCTCGCCGACGGCGTCGTCGTCTCGTCGTTCCTCCCGATGCGCGCGATCCCCTTCCGCGTGATCTTCATCGCCGGGCTGGGCGAGGGGCGCTTCCCGTCGCGGGAGGCGCGCGGGCGGCTCGACCTGCGGCTGGCCCGCCGCCGCGCCGGCGACGTGACGGCGCGCGAGCAGGACAAGTACATGTTCCTCGAGACGCTGCTGTGCGCGCGCGACCGGCTCTACCTGTCGTGGGTGGCGCGCGACGCGCTCACCGGCGACGACCGCGAGCCCTCGTCGGTGGTGCGCGAGCTGGGTCACCTGCTCGACGGCGGCTACCTCGGACCGGGCGGGTTCGGCAAGCGGATCCGGCGCCACCCGCTGCGCCGCTTCGACGAGCCGCCCGAGGTGGTGCTGCCGCCCGCCGCCCGACGCGAGGCGCAGGCGTGCGCGCTCGGCGCCCACCTGCGCGCGGCGCTCGGCCGGCCGCCGCGCGACCTC
>JAJXSP010000444.1 GCA_021784515.1 Myxococcales bacterium
GCGACCGCCTCCGCCGCGCCGAGCGCGATCACCGCCAGCGCGACGGCCCGCCGCGCGCGACGCCCCTCGACGAAGCGCCAGGCGGCGACCGCCCCGAACAGCGCCAGCGTCCACAGCGGCACGAGCGCCACGTTGGTGCGGAGCGCGTGCGGCACGCCGTCGGCGCTGAGGCTCGCCGGCAGGAGGCACAGCGGCGGCAGCAAAAGCGAGTGGAGCGCGAACGGATCGCCGCGCCACGCCCGCCGCCCCGCCTCGACGGCGCCGCCGAGGAGCAGCGGCAGGAAGACGAGGTTCAGCTCGCCGCCGAGGCCGAGGTGGTGGCGCAGGTTGGCGTCGCCGCGCAGGAACAGGAACACCGGGTTGAAGTGGACGAAATAGAGGCGAGCGAGCGTGCGCGCGTCGAGGTGGCCACCGACGGCGTGATAGCGCGCGAGCGAGTGCCCGGCGCCGAAGAGGTCGGCAACGAACGGTCCCATCGCCGTCGCGGCGGCGAGCGCGGCGACGGCGCACAGGGCGAGCAGGCGCGGCTCGCGGCGCACGCGCGAGAGCGCGATCGCGCCGAGGAGGAAAAAGTGCGCGAGCGGGACGATCTTCAGCGGGTGGTAGACGTACACGCCCAGCCCGACGAGCGCGCCGTCGGCGAGCGCCCACGCGAAGCGGCGCGTGGCGAGCAGGCGATGGACCGCGAGCGCCTGGAGCGCGCCGACGAGCGGCACCAGCGTGCACTCGACGGGGAAGCGCGCGATCACCAGCAGCCACGGCGACAGGAGGCAGAACGAGGCGCCGAGGGCGACAAACCAGGGGCGGCGCGTCGGCTCGCCGAGGCCGGCGCTGCGCGCGAGGTGGAGGAACACGGCGACGGCGAAAAGGCCGAGCGCCATCGAAAAGAGGCGCGCCCCGTCGAGGCTGGGGCGCCAAATACGGTACAGCGCGGAGAGGAGATAGATGTAGACGGGCTGCTTGTATTCGCCGAATGCCCGGAAGAAAAGCGGGTGTGAAACCCCGTATTCGTCGGCGCCGGTGGCGGCGACGCAGGCGGCATTCAGGGCGATGGAGGGCTCGTCGGCGAAATACCCGCCCGGCACCCCGAGCGGCGCCCATCCATAGAGGACGACCGCCAGCGCGGCGACGGCGGCCCACGGCGCCCACGCCCGTCGTGGCGAGGGCGGCGAAATCTCGGAAAAACGGATCACCGTCGAGCTTTCCTTGGAATGTTTCTTTGGTGGTTATTTCAAAATTCGCAGCAGCGGCTCGCCCTCGCAGGCCGCCGGCGCGGCCACGCCGAGGAGGTGCGAGAGCGTCGCCGCCAGGTCCACCATCTCCGCCTGTCCGTACTGGCCTGGCTTGAACGCCGGGCCGGCGAAGATCAGCGGCACGTCGGTGTCGTAGCGGTAGAACGATCCGTGCGATCCGCCTCCCAGGCCTTGTCGAACTCCTGGTCGGCGAGCTTCTTTCCATTGAATGCCTTCACCCAATCGGGCAGCTCGCGGGCGTAGTAGCTCGCGGTGGTCATCTCGCCGTTCTGGTCGTCGTCGACCCGCTTCGCGCCCGACGGGGCCCGTGGTAAAAGCCCTCCGTGGCGCCGCTGGTCGATCTCATGCCGGTGAAGCCGCGGGTGCTCGCCGCGCGGGCGATCGCGCACGCCGACGAGGGGCTGGCCGCGCAGCTCGACCTCCCCGACGGGCTGCGCGCGCTCGGGCTGCTCACCTGCACCTCCGACGACGCGCTCTACGTGGCGCTCGACGAGGGGACCAAGGCCGCGCCCGTCGAGGTGGTGTACGCGAAGTCGTTCTACGCCGGGTCGTCCTATCCGTCCGGGCCGCTCTCCGGCGAGGCGATCGGGATCTACGCCGCGCGCGACCCCGAGGAGATCGCCGCCGCGCTCGCCGCCTGCCGCCGCTGCCTCGAAGAAGAGGCGTGGTTCTACGCCGCCGACCCGCGCGGGCAGCTCGCCTTCTTCCCGCACGTGGTGCGCGCGGTCGGACATTATCTGTCACGGGAGGCGGGCATTGCGGCGGGGCGGCCGATGGCCTACCTGATCGCGCCGCCCCTCGAGTCGGTGGTGGGGCTCGACGCGGCGCTCAAGGCGGCGCCCGTCACGCTGGCGAAGTGGTTCGGCCCGCCGTCGGAGACCAACTACGGCGGCGGCTACCTCGTCGGGGAGCTCCCCGATTGCGAGGCGGCCGCGCGCGCCTTCGCCGCCGCGGTGGTGGACGTGGCCCGCTCGCCGCTCGACGAGCGACGCTCCGCGCGCGCGGCCGGCGAGTTCCCCGGGGCGCGCCCGGCCGGTTCGACGGGCGGCCGGTACAAGGTGCTGGCGACGGGCGAGCGGCTCGCCGAGAAGCCCGACCACATGACCCACCTCCGCGACGACGAGTCGCTCGTCGAGAAGAACCACCCGCGGATGGCGCTGCGCGGGAAGCTCGACACGCTGCAGGGCCTGCTCCTCGACGCCCAGCTCGCCGCCGACGCCGAGGGCGCACAGGGGCTGCGCGGCGAGCTCGGCGAGGCGCTCGACCTCGTGCGCGCGATCGTCGGCGCCGAGGTGATGGACCGCCCGCTGGGCCCGTGGAAGCTCGCCGGCACCGACGCCGCGGGGATCCGCTACGCCTCGCACCACACCTTCGAGCTGTACGGCGTCCCGTTCATGTACCCGTCGGTGCAGCAGGGCCCGGTGGTGGCGAAGCTCAGCCTCGCCCGCGCCTACTCGCGCGAGGCGGAGCTGAAGCTGTACGACGCCTTCCCGGGCGACGAGGGTGCGGCGCGCGGCGACCTCAAGCAGGCGCTCAACCGGCTGTCGTCGGCGCTGTACGTGATGACCGCGAAGTACGTGGCCGGGCGCTACGGCGGCGAGCGCCGCCGGCTCGGTCCCGTCAAGGGCTGGAAGCCGTCGAAGTGATCCCGTGCAGCGCGACGGGTCGTCGTGACTCGCGCAGCTGCTTGACGCGCGCGAAACGATCCTCTATAGAACACGGCTCCGGAGGTCCCCAAAATGTCCAAACCCGGTATCCACCCCTCCTACACGATGGCGAAGATCACCTGCGCCTGCGGCCACGTTCACGAGACGGCCTCGACGCGCGGATCGTTCTCCGTGGAAATCTGCTCGGCGTGCCATCCGTTCTACACGGGCAAGCAGAAGCTGGTCGACACCGCCGGCCGCATCGACCGCTTCCAGCGGAAGTACGGCCGCATCACCGCGAAGACCGAGTAGCTCCGTCGAGGCGGCGCCCGCCCGGCGCCCATCCCCTCGTCCGCCATGTTCACCAAGCTCGCAGAGGTCGCGCAACGCCACGCCGAGCTGACCCGGATGCTCTCCGATCCGGACGTCATCGCCCGGCGTAGCGATTTCCAGAAGTACGCCAAGGAGCACGCCGACCTCGGCGAGCTGGTCGAGACGTACGAGCGCTACACCCGCGTCGAGCGCGAGATGGATGAGAACAAGGCGCTGCTCGAGGAGAAGGACGCCGAGCTGCGCGCGATGGCGCGTGACGAGGCGGCGCGCCTCAGCGCGGAGAAAGAGCAGCTCGCGGAGAAGTTGAAGCTCCTCCTGCTGCCCAAGGATCCCAACGACGAGAAGAACATCCTCCTCGAGATCCGCGGCGGCGCGGGCGGCGAGGAGGCGGCGCTCTTCGCGGCGGACCTGTTCCGCATGTACTCGCGCTACGCCGAGCGCCACCGCTGGAAGGTCGAGGTGCTCTCGATCTCCGAGGCGGCGGCGGGCGGAATCAAGGAGGCCGTGGCGCAGATCTCGGGCGACAAGGTCTACTCGGCGCTCAAGTACGAGTCGGGAGTGCACCGCGTGCAGCGCGTTCCCGCCACCGAGGCGCAGGGCCGCATCCACACCTCGACGGCGACGGTGGCGGTGCTGGCCGAGGTCGAGGAGGTGGACCTCAAGATCGACGAGAAGGATCTCGAGATCAAGGTGTCGCGCTCGGGCGGCCCGGGCGGGCAGTCGGTCAACACCACCGACTCGGCGGTGCAGATCCTCCACATCCCGTCGGGCATCCAGGTGCGCTGCACGACGGAGAAGTCGCAGCACAAGAACAAGTCGCAGGCGATGCGGATCCTGCGCGCCAAGCTCCTCGAGATCGAGGAGGAGAAGCGCGCCTCCGCCGAGCGCGACGCCCGCCGCGGGATGGTCGGCAGCGGCGAGCGCTCGGAGAAGATCCGCACCTACAACTTCCCGCAGGACCGGATGACCGATCACCGCATCGGGCTCACCAAGCACAACCTGCCGGGCATCCTCGACGGCGAGCTGGACCCGACGATCGACGCGCTGCGTGCCCACTTCCAGGCCGAGGCGCTCAAGGGGCAGCAGCAGGCCTGATGAGGCGGCTCGTCGCGCTGCTGCCGCTCTTGTTCGCCCCGACGGCCCACGCCGACGACAAGCCCCCGCCGCCGCTGCTCGCGAAGCCGGGCAAGATCGCACCCGGCCGGTGGCGCGTCGCCTCGCAGATGACGATGGAGGGCGCGAGGGGCCAGATGCGGCCGCAGGGTTTTGTGCGCTGCATCAAGCCCGAGGAGACCACCGACGCCGACGCCATCCTGCGCGCGATCAGCCGCTCTCCCGACGAGAAGGCCGGGTGCAAGCCGAAGCAGGTGCACCTCGAAGGCGACCGGCTGGTATGGGACATGGCGTGCGAGGGCAAGGCGTGGGGGCACGGCGAGGTGCTGCTCAAGCCGGGCGCGCTGATCGGTTGGGTCGAGATGCAGCAGCCGGCCCCGTCGGGCTCGGGCGCGCTCAAGATGCGCATCGACATCGTCGGCTCGCGCGTCGGCGAGTGCGGCGCGAAGTAGCGCGCAGCCCCGATCCGCGGGTAGCGCCGTGACCACCGCGGCGGCGCTTTCGACGCACCGACGGGCGCCGTGCGTCAAGGAAAAAAGCGAGCGCGCACCTTGCGGGTGATCGGGGAGTGATTATGCTGCGGCG
>JAJXSP010000445.1 GCA_021784515.1 Myxococcales bacterium
GCCGTCGGATCTGTTCGTGCGCTTCACCGTGCTCGCCCGCGCGCCGCGGGTACGGTATTAGCTTTCCTACCGTTCTCCTGGAATTGCATTCGTGCAGCCAGGGAAGAAGCGTAGGAAAAGTAATACCGTCCCCATTCTCACCCATGCGCTTTTGGACCGCGATCGCCGTCGCTCTCGCGAGCCTGCTGCCGGTCGCGGCGGGGGCGATCGTCGCGGCACCGTCGACGGGCTGGCCCGCGCGGTGGTGGACGAGGCGCGGGCGGCGAGCGGATCGCCGGCCGGGCTCGACGTGGCGGTGGTCGTGGGCGGCGCGCCCGCGAAGCTGCGCGATGATCTCGCCGCGCTCGTCGCCGGCGCGGCGGAGTCGGCGGGCTTCCGCTCGGCGCGGCAGCTCGCGACGCGGAACGACGCGGCGGCGATCCGCGCCGGGATCGATCTGGTGATCGACCTGGAGGTCGTGCTTGGCCCGACCGCGCGGCTCGACGGCAACGCCTTCCGCCTCGGCCCTGCGCCCTGGCGCGAGGGCGCGGTGGCGATCGCGCACCTCCACGCGGAGGCGCCGCTCGACGGCGAGCTGCGCGCCTACCTGCCGGCCGCCCCGCCGCCTCCGCGCAAGCCGGCGGCCGGTCCGCTCGCCGTCCGGGGCAGCGGGCCCGTCGGCGACGTCGCCGTGCTCGCCCTCGACGTCGGCGACCTCGACGGCGATGGCCGCGCGGAGATCGCCGGCGCCACCGCCGAGGAGATCGTGGTGTGGCGCTGGGACGGGCAGCGCTTCGTCGAGCTGCGGCGGGTGCGCTTCGCGGGCCGTCTCGCGGCGGTGCGGCCGCGCGTCGACGTCGCGGCGATCGAGATCGACCACGGCGAGCTGCGTGCCCGCTCGAGCCGCTTCGCCGACGGCGTGCGCCTCGCCGCCGACGGCACGAGCGAGCCGATGGACGGCTTCCCGCTGCCCGCGATCGGCGCCTGCTCCCTCGAGCCCGGCGTCGACTGGTTCCGCGACGCCGGCTGCGCGCCGTCGCTGCCGCTGCCGCCGCGCTTCTCTGTCGCCGCCGGCCTGCGCGGCCGCGAGGCGCACGCCGCGGTCGATCCCGACCGCACGCTGTGGGCGTGGCCGCCGGGCGAAGGCAAGCCGCTCACGGCGCGTGGCGCCGGCGCGCAGCTCGCCCTCGCCGCGCTCGAGCGGGGCGACGTGGTGGCCACCGGCGACGGCGTCGAGCCCGGCACGGCCGACGCGATCGTCGTGCGCGCGCTCGCTCCCGGGCTGCCGATCGTCGGTCGGATCGATCGACTGCCGGGCGCCGTGGTCGCGCTCGGGGCGGGCGACGTCGACGGCGATGGCCAGGTCGAGCTGGTCGCGGCGATCCGCGATCGCGCGGCCGGAAAAACGGAGCTGTGGATGGTGCGGTAGGGGGATGAAGCGGGCGTGCCGCGCGGACCGCGCGGCGCTAGCTGGCTCAGCTGAACCCGCCGCCGCCCGGCGACGGGCCGCAGCCTCCGCCGACGGCGGCCGGCGCGGACATCTCCTTGCTCACGTCGCGCTTCTGGCAGCGCGGACAGGCGACCTCCGCCTCGTCGGAGCGGCGCAGGATCAGCTCCTCGAAGGTGTGGCCGCACGACTGGCAGCGGTACTCGTAGATCGGCATCCCCGGTTGGAGCCGGCGGCGGAACAAAGGATTCGCGCCGGGAAGGATCGCACGTGGCCGCCGCGTAGCTTGGGGCGATGAGCACGCCCGCCCCGCCTCTCCTCGACGTCCAGCACCTCTGCCTCAGCTACGACGGCGTCCGCGACGCGGTGAAGGACGTCTCGTTCTCCGTCGCCGCGGGATCGATCTTCGCGCTCGTCGGCCCGAACGGCGCCGGCAAGACCTCGACGCTGCGCATGCTCGCCACGCTCACCGAGCCGGGCGGCGGCACGCTGCGCGTCGACGGCCTCGACGTCGCGCGCGACCGCGAGGGCGTGCGCCGCCGCGTCGGCTACCTGCCCGACAACTTCGCCCTCTACGACCAGATGACGCCGGTCGACTACCTCGACTTCTTCGCGCGCTGCCACGGCGTGCCGGCGCCCGAGCGCGCGCGCCGCGCCGACCGGCTCCTCGAGGAGCTGGACCTGACGCAGAAGCGCTCGTCGCCGATCCGCGCGCTGTCGCGCGGCATGCGCCAGCGGCTCGGCATCGCCAAGACGCTCGTCCACGAGCCGAAGGTGCTGCTCCTCGACGAGCCGGCCTCGGCGCTCGACCCGGCGGCGCGCGGGAAGCTGCGCGAGGTGCTCGCGGGCCTCAAGCGCCGCGGCCTCGCCATCGTCATCTCGTCGCACATCCTGCCCGACCTCGCCGGCCTCGCCGACGCGGTCGGGATCATGGAGGGCGGGCGGATGATCCGAGCGGGCGCGATCGACGCCATCGCGCGCAGCGCGCAGCAGGCGCGCACCGTCTACTGCCTCGACGTGGGCGCGCACGTGGATCGCGCGGCGCGCGTCCTCGACGACTTCGGCCCGCGCCTCGTCCGCGTCGAGCACGCGCCGATCGACGGAGGAGCGCGCATCGAGGTGGAGCTTCTGGGCGGCGACGAGGCGGTCGCCGATCTCGTCGAGGCGCTCGTGCTGCGCGGCGTGCGCCTCCACCGCGTGGCGCCGCGCGAGTCGGCGCTCGAGGCCGTATACCGCGCCAGCGCCTCGGGCGCCGTCGCCTGAAAGGAACCCCATGAGCGTGATGACCGCCGTCTCCGCCTTCACCCACCGCGCCGCCCGACGGAGCGCGCGCCTCTCGCTGCTCGGCTACTCGGCGCTGCTCGCCGGGGCGCTGGTGCTGCTCGCCTCGTGGATCGTCGCGCACGCCGAGGAGCCGCCGGGTGGCCTCTGCACCTGGGACTACTGCAAGCAGGTGACGCCGCTGTCGTGGAGCGTGCTCGAGCTCAGCGACCTCGGCGCCGTCGCGGTGCTCGCGCTCGGGCTGCTGGTGATCGTGCCGGCGCTGGTGGCCGCGGCGGTGGCCGCCGAGCGACGCGCGGGGACGCTCGACCAGCTGCGCACCACGCCGCTCTCGCCGTTCGCGCTGGTGGCCGGCCTGGTGGCGGGCGCGCCGGCGCGGATCTACCTGCTCCTCGTCGGGCCGCTCGCGCTGCACGTCTTCTGCGGCCTCACCGGCGTAATCCCGCTGTCCACGATGATCTCGACGACGGCCGTGCTCGCCACCGGCGGGCTCGCCTCGGCGGTGATCGGCCTTTCGGTGGCGCTGGCGCCGCGGCAGGAGACGGGCGGCGCGCTCGTCGCGCTCGGCGTGGCGGCGGCGCTGGGCGGCGCCGCGCTGCTCGGCGCGGGCGTCGCCGGCCAGCACGAGTTCGCGGGCTGGGCCTTCATGCACCCGGGCGGCGCGATCGAGGCGGCGCTGATCGGGCAGGACGGCCTCGCGCGGCGCCTCGTCGCCTCGCCGTGGCGGCTCGATCAGTTCGACCGCGCGGACTTCGTGGCCGCCCTCGCGCTCTCGCCGCTGCTGTCGTGCCTCGCCTCGCTGGCGACGGTCGCGCTCCTCGGGGCGGCCTGCTGCCGCAAGCTCGCCGCGCCGCAGGCGCCGCTGCTCGGAAAGCCGCAGGCGATCCTCCTGTTCACCGGCGTCGCCGCGGGCGCGATCGTGCCCGCGCACGCCCTCGTCCCGCGCCCCATCGGGCAGTGCGCGGTGGGCGGGCTCGCCCTCCTGTTCACCGCGTTGCTGATGCCGTTCGGCGCGCTGCTCGGCCTGTTCGCCACCCCGACGTTCGAGTCCTGGGCGATCGCGCTTCGCCGACGGTCGCGCGTGCGCTGGTGGAGCGACGACGCGGCCCCGCACGGCGCGGTGTGGGCGATGGCCGCGGTGCTGGTGGCGCTCGTCGTCGCCACCTTCGGGGTCGGTGACAGCCTGTCGGACGTGTGCAGCTACGGCGCCCGCGTGCCGTTCGTCCTCGGCTGGGTCGCGCTGACGGTGGCCTCGCTGCCGGTGTTCGTGATGTTCGGCGCCACGCGCTACGCCACCGCGGCGGCGCGCTGGGCCTTCGGCGTGGCGACGATGGTGCACCTGTTCGCGCAGGCGATCGCCATCGGCGTGGCGATCGACGCCGCGCACCCGCGCGACCACCTCTTCGTCCAGATCGCGGTGGTGCTCGCCGTCGCGGTGCCGGCGTGGGTGGCCTTCCGGCAGCGCGTGCTGCGATGCAGCACGATCGCCGCTTGACGCGCCCTCGCGCGCGCTGGATCGTCGCCGCGTGGACCCCCGCGTCTCGTCGGCGGCGCTGATCGCCCTCCTCGGGGCGAGCGCCCCCGCGGCGGCGGAGAGCCGGCCGGCCTACGGCGGCAGCGCGGTGGGGCCGCTGCCGTCGCAGGTTGGTGACGGTCGATCCGGCGGAGGCGCGGCGCCCGGGCGAGCTGGAGATGGTGGCGCTGGTGTTCGAGGCGCCCTTCGCGCTCGACGGGAGCGGCCACCCGCAGCCGCGGCTGGCGGAGTCGTTGACCTTCACCGACCCGACGCACGCACGGCTCCAGCTCGAGCCGGGGCTGAAGTTCAGCGACGGGCGCAGCCTCGGCGCCTCCGACGTCGCGGCCTCGCTCGTCCGCGCCTCGCGCGCCGCCGCGGGGTGGGCGCTGGCGCCGATCCGCACCGCGCGCGCCGTCGGTGACGATGTGGTCGAGATCGAGCTTGCGCGCCCCACGCCCGAGCTGGCCACGCTGCTTTCGCTGCCCGCCGCGTCGGTGACGCCCGAGGGGAAGCCGCCCTCGTCGCAGCAGCGCTACCCGGGCAGCGGGCCGTTCCGGTTCGTGTCGTGGGACCGCCGCTCGATCCAGCTCGCCGCGAACCCGCTCTGCCCCGATGGACACCCGTTCCTCGACGGGCTCCAAGATC
>JAJXSP010000032.1 GCA_021784515.1 Myxococcales bacterium
GCGGTTCAGGCTGGTTATCGGCGGCGCGGGGCGGGAAGTTGTGTGACGGGTCAGTGCGCCGCCGGCGCGGCCGCTGGCCCGCTCGCCTGGCGGGCCGTCGGTGCCGGGGCGGCCATCGGCTTCGGCGGCGCCGCGAATTTCAGGAAGGCGGCGACGATCAGCATCAGCAGGAACCCGCCGGCGAGCAGCTGGCCGCGCGGCGGGGCGGTGTCGATCGGCGGCGAGCCGGCGTCGGGCCGTGGGCCGTCTTGGCCCTGGAACTGGCGGCGGCTGTCGTAGAAGCCCTTCTGGCGAGGCAGCTCCATGGCGCGCGGATCTGTAATGGACGAGGTCGCGTCGGTCAACGCCGACCGACCTTGACCACGGCGCCGCCTGCAGTTACCAACCGGCCATGACCCACCGGCCGATCACCTCGCCGATCGCGCGCCCCGGCCGCCGCTACGTGACGGGGATCGTCTCGCTCGCCGTCGCGGTCGCCCTCGCCCTCGCGTTCCTCGCCGCGCGGTGGCTGATCGCCGGCTGACAGCGACGGCGGGCGCGGTTTGACACCGCCCGGCGCCCTCGCTACCTTCCCGCGGCGCTCGTGCCCACGCTGCTCGACAAGCGGTTCGTGATCGTCGCCGGGAAGGGGGGCGTCGGGCGCACGACGGTGGCCGCCGCCCTCGCCTCCGCCGCCGCGCGTCGCGGCAAGCGCGTGCTGCTCGCGCAGACGAAGAGCAAGGAGCGGCTCTCTCGGCTGCTCGGCGGGCCGCGCGTGCTGAGCGAGGTCGTGCGCGTGCGCGATCGCCTGTGGGCGGTGAACATGACCCCCGAGGCGGCGCTCCGCGAGTACGGGCTGATGGTGCTGCACTCGAGCCTCGTCTACGGGTGGGTGTTCGAGAACAAGTTCGCCAAGGCGTTCATCCGCGCCATCCCCGGCGTCGAGGACTACTCGCTGCTCGGCAAGGTGTGGTTCCACACGACGGAGACGGAGGGCGGCCGGCCGAAGTACGACCTGGTGATCCTCGACGGGCCGGCGACGGGCCACGTGCTGACCCTCCTCCAGATCCCGCAGGCGATCCTCGACGCGGTGCCCGAGGGGCCGCTCACCCGCGATGCCCGCTCGGCGCGCGAGCTGCTGACCGACCCCGAGCGCTCCGCGATGGCGCTGGTGACCCTCGCCGAGGACATGCCGGTGAACGAGACGATCGAGCTGGCGGAGCAGGCACGCGCGCGCATCGGCGTGCCGCTCGGGCCGCTGATCGTGAACCAGCTGTACCCGCCGCGCTTCGTGTCGGGCCCGTCGGCGCGCGCGCTCGATCTCTTGCCCGAGACGACGGGCGAAGGCCGCCTCGACCCGCTGCTGCAACGCGCGCGGATCGCGCAGCGACGGCGCGCGCTGAACGACCGCTACCTCGAGCGCCTGCGGACCGCGTTGCCGCTGCCGCAGGTGCAGCTCCCCTACCTCTTCGCGCCCGACCTGGGCGTCGAGCCGCTCGAGGAGCTGTCGCGGCGCCTCGAGGCGCAGCTGCTGCAACTTCCGACGGGCAGCGGGTGATCTGCGACTACCTCACGGCGGAAATCCCGATGGATTCCGATCGTCGCTGCAACTCGCATGGCTTCGTTGCTTCTCAGTCAGCTACCTACGAGTAGCTTGCATCGTCGCGCCTCGCCCTGCGGGCGCATCGACGCTCTCGGTCCTGTCGACATTTCCGTCGCGAGGTACTAGCCTCACGGTCGATGCGGCGGTTCCTGGCGATGCTCTGCCTCGCCGTCGGGGCGTGTGAAGGGCCGCCGGCCGGCGAGGTGGCCGATGCCTCGGCGGACGACCTCGCCCTCGGGGCCCCCGCCGACGCGGCGGCGCGGCAGCACGGGCAGCCCCACGGCGGGCTGCTGCGCGTCACCGCGGTCGACGACGAGAGCGGCCAGCTCCTCCCGGCGCGGGTGCTCATCGCCCGGAGCACCGACGGGGGCGCCGGCACCGACGGAGGCGCCGGCCCGGTCGATGTCCATTTCGACATCGACTCCCACGGCCACTCCGCCAACGGCGCCTATGGCGTCGGACTCGCCCCGGGCGTGATCGGCGCGCCCGAGGGCGTGATGCTCGTCTCGGGCGACGGCTCCTTCCGCGTGCCGCCGGGCCGCTACACCGTCTCGATCTATCACGGCCCCGAGTGGGAGCGCGACGTCCAGAACGTGAAGATCACGCCCGACGCCAACGCCACCATCACCGCGTCGCTGCGCCACACCGTCGACACGCGGGGCTGGATGGCCGCCGACCTCCACGTCCACACCGCGCGCAGCTTCGACAGCTCGATCCAACTCGAGGACCGCGTCGTCACCGAGGTGTCCTCCGGCGTCGAGATCATCGTCGTCACCGATCACAACGTGCTGAGCGACCTCCAGCCGCAGGTCGAGCTGTTCGGCTACCACGATCTCGCCCGCTCGATCACCGGCGACGAGTTCAACTTCGCCGAGGGCCACGGCGGCGCCTACCCGATGCCCTACGACGCGAGCGAGCCGGTGGGCGCGATGGGCGGCGGCGGCGTCGGCGAGTGGCGGATCTCGTGGCCCGACGTGAAGGACGTCCACAGCACGCAGGTGTTCGACCTCATGCACAGCTTCCCGACCCGCCCGGTGGTGACGGTGAACCACCCGCGCCTGGGCGGCGGGCTCGGCTACTTTGAAAACATCGGTTGGCAGCCTCCCGCGCCGCTGCCCGAGGCCGACCGCTTCGACGCGCTCGAGGTGCTCAACGGCTACATGCACGACCCGGCGTCGAACGCCCTGCTTCTGCGCGACTGGTTCTTCCTGCTCTCGAGCGGCGTGCCGACGACGGCGCTCGGCAGCTCCGACACCCACAAGCTCAACGACGTGAAGGCGGGCTTTCCGCGCTCGTGGCTCCGCATGCCGACGGACGCGCCGGCCGACGTGCTCGACAGCGACGTGGCCGACGCGATCAAGGCCCACCGCGCGATCGCCTCGAACGGACCCTTCGCGCTCCTCGTGATCGACGGCGCCGCGCGCATCGGCGACCTGGTGAAGAACGGCACGGGCCGCGTTCGGGTGGACGCGCTGGTCGACGCGCCGGACTGGATCGACGTGGACACGGTGCGCCTGTGGGTGAACGGCAAGGTCGCCCGCGAGGCGCACGTCGCGCCGGGGCAGCGGCCGCTCTTCCACGAGACGTGGATGCAGGCGATCCCGTCGGGCGACGGCTGGATCGCGCTCCAGGCGTCGGGCTCGCGGCCGCTGCCGGTGGCGCTGATCGGAGAGCACGGACGGGGCGCCGTGGTGCCGTTCGTGATCACCAACCCCGTGTTCGTGGACGGCGACGGCGATGGACGGTGGGCGCCGGTGATCGCCGAGCCCGATCCGGGTCCGCTCCAGCCGCCGATGATGGGCGCGCCGCAGTGGGGCCCCTGGCAGGCGCCGCCGCAGGACTGCGAGCCGCCGCTGTGGGCCGATCCGAGGAGCTGGGCCCGCCCCTGAGGCGCCCGGCCGAATCATGTCGCCCCGAGGGCCTGTGGGCCGATCCGGCGACCTCGGCCAACCAGTGAGCGCGCTTCGCCGCATCGCCGCCTGCGCGGCCCTCGTCGCGCTCGGCTCGCCGGCGAGCGCGGCCCCGCCGACGCGCACGGCGCTCTTTCGCCTCGATGCGCTCGGGATGGCGCCGGAGATCGTGGACCAGCTCGAGCGGATCCTGCGCGTCGAGCTCGGGCGGGCGGCGGGGCAGGGCCGTCGCGCGCCGCGGTCGACGCGGTGCTGGCGAAGAGCCCCGAGCTCTCCGGCTGCACCGGCGATCCGTCGTGCCTCGCGCCGATCGCGCGCGCTCTCGGCGTCGACCAGCTGGTCGCCGGCACCGTCGGTGGCCTCGGCGACAGCTACGTGGTCAACCTCAAGCTGGTGGATGCGGGCGGCGCGCAGCGGCAGCGCGTCACGGCGACGCTCCACGGCAGCCCCGACGAGCTGATCCACGAGGTGCGCGTGGCCGCCTACCGCCTCGCCGCGCCGGAGCGCCTCGTCGGCAGCGTCTCGCTCCTCACCGACGCGACCGGCGCCGGCCTCGCCGCGCACTTCACGATCCACTGAGGATCGCGTGGTAGGAAGGGCCATGGCCCAACGGACGTTCCGTCTCTGCGCAGCCCTCCTCGTCGCCGCGCCGCTCGTCGGCGTCGCGCGCGCCGACCGGGGCACGCCCACCGAGGGAGCGATGGATCTCGCCCGCGAGAAGGACACGCTCGAGCAGGAATTGATCGCAAAGCACGGCGCGTCGCAGCGCGAGCGCGTCCACCGCGGCCTCGCCCAGGTCGCCGCGCAGTGGCGGCGCTCCGACGGTGACGGCGCCGCCTTCTCGGCCTTCGTGCGCCGGCACTTCCTCGTCGAGGAGCGCGACCTCGCCGCCACCCTCGCGCGCTTCGAGGAGGAGCTGGAGCAGATTGACGGGCACGAAAACGAGATCGGCCGCGCGCTCCGGCGGCCGCAGGAGCTGGACATCGGGCCGGTGCTCGCCGTCGACCCGCTGTTCGCCGCGCTCGACCCGTCGGCGCACATGATCGAGGACCTCTTCCAGTCGAAGCTCGCCTTCGCCGTGCTGCTCAACTTCCCGCTCACCACCCTCGAAGAGCGGCTCCGGGAGGGGCCGTCGTGGTCGCGTGCGCGCTGGGCCGAGGACCGCCTCGCCAACCGCTTCGCGCGCCGGGTGCCGGCACCGGTGCAGCAGGAGATCACCCGCGCCGGCGCCGCCGCCGATCTCTACATCGCCGACTACAACCTCTGGATGCATCACGTGCTCTCCGAGCAGGGGGAGCGCCTGTTCCCGTCGGGGATGCGCCTGATCAGCCACTGGAACCTGCGCGACCAGATCAAGGCCGATTACGCCGACCCGAAGGGGATTGACCGGCAGCGCGTGATCGCCCGGTTGATGGACCGCATCGTCACCCAGTCGATCCCGGGCGCGGTGATCGACAATCCGCGGCTCGACTGGAACCCGTTCACCAATCAGGTGAACCCCTCGCCGCCGTCGGAGATCGAGGCGAACGCGCCGGACCGGCCGGCGAAGGCCGACGGCTCCCCCGAGCCCGATACCCGCTATTCGCTGCTGCTGGCCAACTACCATGCAGCGCGCGCGGCGGACCCCTATTCGCCCACCGCTCCCACCGCCATCGCCCGCAGCTTCGACCTCGGCCGCGAGATCCCCGAGGAGCGCCTCAAGGCGATGCTCGTCGAGGTGCTCACCTCGCCGCTCGCCCCGCGCGTCGCCGCGCTGATCGAGCAGCGCCTCGGCCGCAAGCTCGAGCCTCACGATCTCTGGTACGCCGGATTCCAGGGGAGGGCGAAGTTCACCGAGTCGCAGCTCGACGAAATCACCCGCAAGCGCTACCCCACCGCGCAGTCCTTCGCCGCCGACATGCCGCGGATCCTCGAATCACTCGGCTTTTCCCGCGAGCGCGCGAAGTACCTCGCCGAGCATATCGTGGTCGACCCGTCGCGCGGCGCCGGGCACGCCTTGCAGGCCAATCGCCGCGGCGATCTCCCCCATTTGCGGACACGGGTGGAGAAGGGCGGAATGGACTACAAGGGATACAACATCGCGGTCCACGAACTCGGCCACAACGTGGAGCAGGTCTTTTCGCTGTACGACGTCGATCACACGTTGTTGCAGGGCGTGCCCAACAATGCATTCACCGAAGCGCTGGCATTCGTCTTCCAATCGCGCGACCTCGAGATCCTGGGCCTGCAGAAGCCCGACGCCGAGTCGGAGCGGCTGCGCGTGCTGAACGACTTCTGGGCCACCTTCGAGATCGCCGGCGTGGCGCTGGTCGACGTGACGGTGTGGCACTGGATGTACGATCACCCGAACGCCTCGCCCGCCGAGCTGCGCGACGCCACCGTCGCCATCGCGCGCGACATGTGGAATCGCTATTACGCGCCAATCCTGGGGCACCAGGACACCGCGCTGCTCGGCATCTATTCCCACATGATTTCCTATCCCCTCTATCTCAGCGATTACCCCCTCGGCCACCTGATCGCATTCCAGATCGAGGAGCACCTGCGCCACAAAGGGCCGCTCGGGGCGGAGTTCGAGCGGATGGCGAAGTTCGGCGCGGTGACGCCCGATCTGTGGATGATTCACGCCACGGGCGCCCCCGTCGGGCCGAGGCCGCTGCTCAAGGCGACGGAGGCGGCGCTTTCGGGGAAGTAGTTCGCCACCACTCCTCGATTCGCGGGCCGAGCCATACGCCGAGCGCGGCGGCGCCGAATCCGGCGAAGACGTCCACTACGTAGTGCATTCGCAGGTAGACGGTCGAGACGTACAGGCCAATTGCGACCGGGAGATAACCGAGGAATGCCCAGCGCCGGAAGCGCGCCGCGAAGGCGAGCACGACGGTGGTGTGGGCGGTGTGCAGCGACGGGAAGCAGTCGCGGGCCACGCCTTTCAAATCGTCGATCGCGGCGATGAAGAGGTGGGTCTCCGGGCCGCCGCCGGGCAGGCGGGTGGGGAACAGGGCCGATTGATAGACATAGGGCCCCACCGCGGGGACGAGCAGGTATCCGCAATAGCCGATCACCGTGGTCAGCACCCCGGAGACCATCAATTCGCGGAACAGGCGCCGGTCGCCCGTCCAGTAGATCGCCGAGGCGAGGAGCGGCAGCGCGACGAAGTAGGACGCATAGCAAGCGACCATCGCGCGCGTCAGCGTCGGGGTGGCGAAGCGGCCGAGCCACGCCGAGGCATCGACGCCGAAGAGCGCGCGATCGATCGCCACCAACGCGCCGTCGGCCACCTCCGGGCGGAGCACCGGCGTGAGGTCGTGGAGCGTCTCGTAGAGCAGGAGCACGGCGAAGAAGGGCAGGAAGTCGCGCGCCACCTCGATCGCCGAGCGCGCGGCGGCGACGGGGGAGCGGTGGCGCCGCCAGGCTCGAAGCGCGACCGCGGCGGAGAGGGCGACGATGCACTGCAGGAAGCGCGGGTGGTGGAACGCGGTGAAGCTCCAGCTCCCCGTCGCCGCCATGATCGCGAGCAGGGCGACGCCGAGGGCGACGAGCAGCAGCTCCTCGGGGCGGACCCACGCGCGCATGGCCGCCGCACTCTACCTCAGCGGCGCCGCCCCGTCGGCGACGGCGATACCGCTCGCGCCTCAGAGCGTGAGCAAGAATGCCGGACCGAGCCGGCGCGCCGAGCCGCGCGCAGCGCAAGGAGCGAGGAGGGAGGATACCGGGAGTATCTGACCGACGAGCGACGCGGCGATGCGCCGCGGATCGGCGATGACGGCGACGGGAGTGGATTCTTGCTCACGCTCTCAGTTGGGCGACAATCGACGCATCGGAGGAACCCATGGAGCCATTGAAGCGAGGCGATCGGATCGCGCTGCTCACCTCGGGCGGCGACGCGCCGGGGATGAACACCGCGCTGCGGGCGGCGCACAAGGTCGGCGCCGCGCTCGGGCTGGAGGTGCTGGGCGTCGAGGAGGGGTACAAGGGGCTGATCGAGGGCCGCATCCGGCCGTTCACCGAATTCGGAGGGTCGCGCGCGCTCGACGACGCCTCGCGCCGCGGCGGCACCCTGATCGGCACCGCGCGCTCGAAGCTGTTCATCACCCCCGAGGGGCAGGCGAAGGCGAAGGAGGAGATCGCGAAGTGCCGCCTGCGCGGCCTCCTCGTGCTCGGCGGCAACGGGTCGCTAACCGGCGCGCGCGCCCTCGACGGCGCGCTCTGCCACGACGGCTCGCCGCTGCGCGTGGTGGGCCTGCCCGCGTCGATCGACAACGACCTCGCCGGCACCGCGCTGGCCATCGGCGTGGACACGGCGATGAACACGATCATGGAGGCGTGCGATCGCATCTCCGACACCGCGCTCGCCCACCAGCGCGTCTTCATCGTCGAGGTGATGGGGCGCGACTGCGGCTACCTCGCGATGACCGCGGGCATCGCGGCGGGCGCCGACGCAGTGCTGTTCCGCGAGGGCGGAAAGACCGACGAGGAGATCGTCGAGCAGGTGATGCGCGCGGTGGAGGCGGCCTTCGCGCAGCGGAAAATCGTAAATGGTAAGGAAGGGATGGGGCGGCGCCACTGCCTCATCATCAAGAGCGAGGGCGTGAGGTACGACTCGCACAAGCTCAAGGAGGCGGTGGACGCGCGGACGGCGGGGCGCTTCCCCGACGTGGACACGCGCGTCACGGTGCTCGGCCACGTGGTGCGCGGCGGCTCGCCGACGGCGTTCGACCGGCTGCTCGCGAGCCGGCTGGCCAACGTCGCCGTGCGCGCGCTTCACGCCGGGCACTCGCAGGTGATGGCCGGCTGGGCGGCGCCGTGGGCGGGCGGGGCGTCGATCGCACCGTCGCCGTTCGACCCCCACGTCACGCTGCGCCCGCTCGACGAGGTGCTCGCCGAGACGGCGAAGATGCACTCGGGCGCCTCCGACCTGGTGCGCTGGCGCGTGCGCGCGCTCTCCGAGGCCGAGCCGGTGATGGTCCTGTAGCCTCGAACCAGAAGCGCGATCCGCGTGGCGGGGCGCCGCCGTTCGGCGATCGGGGCGATTGGGTGCGCGATGCGTGGCATTGCGCGGGTCCTGTCCCATGGATGCCTTCCCACCGCTGCGCTCCGGTGTGCTGGAATGGTTGCCCCGCCGTAGTCGGTGGGAGCGTTGCTGGTCGGCGGCGGCCTGCTCCGCGCAGCGGCGGGCCCCTTCCATGGGCCACCCGCGCGGGCGATTGCGCGATTGGGGTGGCCGCACCGGCCCTCGCCAGGAGGCCGCCTTGGCGCGTGCGGTGCTCCGCGAGCGCTGCCGCCCTCGCTCACGGCGCGCGGGCGACTCAACCGCTCCTCCCAGCGGCACATTCTGCCCAGGTAGAATTTTGCGCGCGCCGGGGGAGCGCCCGCATTGTTTTCCGGCCCATGGCGGGCAGCAAGTCGATCGCGACCGCTCGGCGGATTGCCGCTAGAATACCTGCGGCGAGACCATGTCGAAATTGGCCCCCCGCCCTGCATCGCCCGCCGGCGCCAGCCGACCGCTCGCCGAAGCGGGTCTGGCGCCGCACCTCGACGAACGCAGCCGACAAAAGGGAGCCCTGTCATCTACGATCATCCGTCTCATGGAGGAGAAGGCGATCATCCTCGGCATCGCCGGATCCGACCTCTCGGTCTCCCTCGCCGACCGCGAGGCGGCGAACGTCCTCGGCTACCGGTACGTCGTGCCCTTCGTGCGGATCAAGCAGTTCGCCTCCATGGATCCGGGAGGCGGCGTCCGGTTCCAGTTCCGCACCGCGGCCCTCCTCGCGTATCCCGAGGAGCCGAACCGCTTCGCCACGCCCGCGGGCTGGACCAACCTCGATATCCTGAGTTCGACCCTCACCGCCGGCGGCGGCGCCACCTACCCGGGATCGGTGATCATCGATCCCGGCGCCCTCCTGTCCTGCACGATTTCGCAGATCAATTCGTCGCCGGCCGCGTCCGCCAACTTCGTGGCCGACATCTACCTCGTCTGCCGCGAGGCGTAGGGCGGCGCTACGGGGGCGCGGCGAATGCCGCTCGTTGAACAGGCGGCGCCGGGGGAGGCCCGGCCCGTGCCGATATGGACGGCGCGGCAGGAGACGGGTGAGCGGTGCCCGTTCCTGGCCAACTCGTCGGTGCCGCGGCGCCGGCGCATAGCCGCCTGCTGCCTGCTGCTCGGACTCTGCGCCGGGTGCTCCACCAGCCTCGACTCCCCCACCGGGCTTCCGGTCGCGGATCCTCCGACGATGCAGCTCGGGGTTGGCATCGAGTCCTTTCAGCCTCTCCGGGACGGAGACCAGATTTCGCTAGGGATCCTCTTCGGGGCCGGGCCAGTGGGCTTCTTCGCGGCCGTGCGACTGTCGAACTTCGGTTCCATCCAGCCGGTCTTCTGCCTTGACGTGATCGGCGATGACGGGGCCATCACAGGTGACAGCTTCTACGGCGCAGTTGATGTTCGCTACCTGTCCGCGTCGTCCATCCAACGTGGCGCCGGTGACGTCGAAGACGTCATCGGGATCCCGGTCGCGGACTTGAAATACCTCTATCTCGGGGAGTGTGGTACGAAGCGCTCGTGCGATCTCGAGGGATGGTGGGAACACGCCGCGGGTCAACCTGAAGCGCGCCGCTGTCCGCCGAAGCCGCGCGAACCGATCGTCGTTCACAACCTCACCTTCCGCTGGCTATAGGGCTGAAAGGCAGGATCGCAGATGGAAAAGCCCGCGCTCCCCTTTGGCACCTGGTACCTCAAGATGACGGTCAACGCCCAACCGTGGGTGCTTCACGTCTACAGGGCGGCAAATGCAGGCATCGGACTCCCCGGGCACGGCGGTGGGCACAAGCGGACCCTTGCCCGCCTGTACGACCCGAGCCGCAAGGAGAACGCCCCGTTCGACGTGAATGTCGGCTGGGACGGCACGATCCTATGGATTGCATATCCGGACGCGCAGGGCCTCACGGTGATTCGAGGCGAGGTCGTCCGCGGCATCCTGGTGGGCCGGTACGGGTTCGGGGCGCCCGAACTCGTGCATGACCTCGCGCCGAAGGATCTCCCGATCGGCGTGACCGGTTGGAGGCGCGAGGACTTCGATCTCGACGACGATGGCCACCCTTCTCTTTGGCCGCGGGTGTTCGCCATGACCTCCGGCCCGCTCCTGGGCTGGCTGCGCCTCGACGCCCTGGGCGGCGTCGTGCCCAGCGGCCGGTTGGACGGATTTTCGGACGGCGGCAGCTCTCCGGCGCTCGACGTCGCGTGGGACGGGACCAATCTCGGGTTCACGCTCGGGCAGTACGCTTTCCAGGGCCACCGCCTGGCCATGATGGCCTACTTCGACGTCCCCGAGAACCTCTACCTCTACTTCCACTACTTCGGTCACTGGTTCTCCTTTGGCGACGTCATCCCGTACCTCGTGCGGCACGGCGACCCGGACGGCTACGATCCGCCGCAGGATCCCCGCTGGGGCCTGAACTACCCGCGGTTCGTCCTGCCGGAGGTGGGCGTCGATTGGCTGGACGACCTCGGGGTGAATCGCGAAGGCATCACGCTGTTCGAGTGGATTCGGTGCAACGCCCCGCGGCTGCTGAGGCTTCCCAGCCCCCGCAAGGGCATCGTCCACAACCCGCGCGTCTGGCTCGGTCCGGACGCCTTCGGGCACGACTTGAAGCGGCACGTGGAGGCCGCGCCGTGGCGGGACGCAACGGTGACGGCCGCTTCGCAAGACCGGTGGGCGCCCCCCGTGATCCACCGCGCGCACCGGCGGGGCGGCGGTGGCGCGCTCGCCGCCGTTCGGGGCGGCGCGCCACGGCATGCGTGCGCCTGCGGGTGCGGCGGCCGTTCCGGCAAGCCCCCTTGCGCCGGTTGGGCCGGGGTCGCGGCGACGGGAATCGCCTGTCCCCGCCCTCGCCTCCCTTCCGTGTCGATCAACGGTGCCGGAGGGTGCTCGTGCCCGGGCGCGCGCGGATGCAACCGCCCGTCGCCCCGGGCCATTCTCGCCCTCCCGAGGTACTGACCGTTTCGCCGAATTCTTGACGTCCCCCAAACGGGCTGATACAAGCCTTTTCACCCGATGGGAGACCGCTCGGCGGGCGAGCGCTCGTCCGTCGCGGGAGGAGGAGGAGACCGTGGCGAAGATCCCGGATGCGCAGTCCAGCATCGATCTGCCCCCCATGAACGGCCGCACGGGCGCGACGCTCGGCCAGCAATTGGTGGTGGCGGGCAAGGCGGAAAAGAAGCCGGCCGGAAACGTCGCCGAATCGCTCGCCGAGGTGGAGGTCACCACCAAGGCATTGCAGAAGGAGGTCGACGCGGCCGGCGGCGGGGACGGCAGCGGCGACGCCGAGCCGCCGCACCAGCAGGAGGCGGCCGCCTTCTCCGGCTTCGAATCCTGGCTCGCCGGGTTCCTCAAGCTGCCGGCCGACCTGCCGGTCGTCGCCCCCGCCTCGCGCCTCCACGCCGCCCTGTTCGGCGACGGCCTCGCCTGGCTCCGCCTGCCGGCGCTGGAGCGCTGGAACGAGACCGAGCGCCGCGCCGCCCTGCTCCGGCAGCCCGCGCACAAGACCGATGTCGCCGCCCTCTCCGGTGAGGTCTTCGCCGCGGCGATCGAGCGCACCCACGCCGGCACCGGCGTCGCCTTCGGGATCACCGTGCCGCTGCCGGCTCCGCCCGACCCGCCCAAGGTCGGCAAGGCCCTCAACGCCTTCCGCGCCGCCCTGCGCTGCTACCTCGCGCAGCACATCGCCAACATGGCCCGCGACAAGACCGGCGCCGCCGTGAAGGTCGCCGCCCGCATGCTCGCCCCCTACGCCAATTACCTCCCGCCGCCCCGGCAGAAGGCGCAGAAGGCGGCGCCCGCCGAACCCACCATCGCCGCGAAGTAGCGCCAATCGCCGGATGCCGCGGTCCCGGGCGGATCGATCCGCCCCGGATCGCCGGCCGCCGCGTTCACAAGGGGATCGATCCGTCCCCAATCGCATCGCACTCCGATTCGGGGTGGATCGATCCTCCCCGAATCGCCGGGCGCTTCGTTTTCGAGTGGATCGATCCGCCCGCGAGTCGCCGGGCGCTGCGTCCTCGGGGGGATCGATCCGGTCGAACGGCGATCCGGAAACGGGCCTCGCTACCTGCTCTTCCCGCCCGCCGCCGCCTCCCGCGTCACGGCGCGGAGCGCTCCGCACGGAAGCTCGAACCAGAAGCGCGCGCCGTGTCCGGGCGCCGACTCCACGCCGACGCGGCCGCCGTGCGCCTCGGCGACGCGCTTCACCGTCGCCAGCCCGAGGCCGATCCCCGGCTTGCCGCTCTCGCGGCCGCGCACGTAGGGCTCGAACACCGCCGAGGCGAAGCCCGCCGGCAGGCCGGGGCCCGTGTCCTCCACCTCGACGCGCGCCATCCTGTCGCGCACCGAGCCGCGCACCACCACCCGCCGCACGGGCGCGTCGTCGAGGTACTTGATGGCGTTCGAGACCAGGTTCGACACCAGGCTGGTGAGGATGCCGGGGCTGCACGCGACGCTGCACTCGGGGGCCGCCTCGAGCACCAGCTGCGCCTCCGCCGCCTCGGCGGTGGGACCGAGATCGCTCACCACGTCGACCAGCACGTCGCCCAGCTCCACCTCGGCGCCGGGCGTCGGGCGCGCCCCGGCGCGGGCGAAGGAGAGCAGCCCGTCGACGATCCGCTGCACGCGCCGCACGCTCGCGCCGGCCCGCTGGATCGTCTCGGCCTGCGCCTCGGGGGCCTCGTCGCCGCGCCGCATCAGATCGACGGCCAGCTTCACGCCGGCGAGCGGGTTGAGGATGTCGTGCGCCACGCGCCCCGCGAACATCTCGAGCTCGCTGGCGCGCTCCGCGAGGAGGCGGTTGCGCTCGGTGGTCAGCTCCGCCTCGCGACGCAGCGCCCGCCGCACGCGCATCGCGATGAACCCGGTGAGCAGCACGCACAGCCCGTCGAGCGCGAGCGCCCGCGCGATCGAGCGCCGTCGCTGCTGGTCGATCTGCTCCGCCTCCAGGCTGGCCCAGCGCTGGTTGATGTCGAGCAGCTCCGTGGTCTCGACGTAGCAGCGGTGCACCGCCTGGCGCAGCGGCTCGCGCGACCCCGGTCCCCTGTCGGCGAGGCCCGCTCGCAGGTCGGCGAGCAGCGCGCGCAGCTGCGGCCAGCGGTCTTCCTCGCCCGGGTAGGCGGGCAGGCGGAAATAGGTGTCCAGCTCGCGCTCGAGGCGCTCCATCGACTCGCGGGCCGCCTCCAGCCCGCCCTCGGACTCGGGGCGGTCCCGCGCCACGTCGAGCGCGAGCGCGTGCAGCTCGGCGCGCACGGTGAGCAGGCTGCGCAGCGACGGGAGCCCGTTTCGCGCGAGGCTCTCGGCGTGATCGCCGATGTCGCGCGACGCCAGCTCGGCGGTGATCGTCGCGGTCACGAAGCCCGCCACCACGACCGCGAAGGATGCGAGCAGGTGGCGGCCGGCCTGAAGCGTGGGTTCCGGCACGGGTGTCCCTCAGGGTCTCCTTAGCACCAATGCCGTTCAGATAGCGAGGCGCCGTGGACGTGGACGGCTTCTTCCGTGGCTGGGAGATCGGCCACGGCCACGGTCACGGCCACGAAAGGTCCTTATCTGAACGGCATTGTCCTTAGCACGGGGGGCGGGCGCGCGGCCGCTATTTGAGGAGTTCGTAGAGCCGGTTGATCTTCTGGTTGGCGACGGCGTAGCGGCCGTCGCCGTAGGCCGCGGTGGCATCCTGGAGCAGCGCATCGGCCTGCTTGTCGAGCTGCTTCACCTTCAGCGCGGCATTCACGCGCGCGAACTTGCCGGCGATGAACGCGCGGTCGATCTGCACCGCGTCGATCTCGGCGGCGAGCTGCTCGGCGGCGTACTTCGCGCGCAGGAAGTCGCCCGACTGCATCGCCGCGCGCGTCTCGTCGACGAGCCGGCCGCCGCCGGGCAGGTCGGCGGCGAGCAGCCCGCGCTCCTGCATCGCCTGGAGCGCCTTCTTGTAGACCGGCTCCACCTCGTGCTGGCCGACCTTGAGCCCCTTTTGCGGCTCGACCCTCGCCGCCACCGACGGTGGCGCGACGCCGCAGGTCTCCTTTTCCCGACGGGCCAGCTCGCGTTCACGCTGGGCGAGCGCCGCCTCGCGCGTGGCGAGATCGGCCTCGCGCCGCGCGAAGTCCTTCTCGCGCACCGCCACCGCGCTCTCCCGCGCCGTCGCGTGCGCGACCGGATCGGCGCCCCCGGAGGCCGCCGCCTGCACCGTCGCCTTCTGCACCAGCTGCGCGCGCTCGCCGAGCAGCGAGTCGAGCTTGCGCGACAGCCCGGCCTCCTTCTCGACGAGGTCGGCCTCCTTCTTCACCAGCGCCAGCTCCTGGTCGGCGAGCGCGGCCGAGGTGGTGCGATCGCTCGGCGCCACCGCGCGACGCTTCTCCGCCAGCTCCGCGCGCTCGTCGCTGAGCTCCCGCCGTTCGCGCTGGAGCGCGCCGCGGGCGGTGAGCAGCGCGGTCTCGTCGCGTTCGAGTGACTGCTCCTCCTGCGTGATCGGTGCGACGTCGGGCGGCCGCGGCTTCTGCCCGCAGCCGACCGCGGCCGCGAGCAGGAATCCGAACCACCGGCCTCTGCGTGCCATCGACCCCCCTACTCGCGGGGCGACCCTACTCGACCGTGGCGAGCGTTTGCCCGGCGTCCACGGCCTGCCCCTCGCGCGCGCTCACCTCGACGACGGTGCCGTCGCGCGGCGCGCGCAGCTCGTTCTCCATCTTCATCGCCTCGACGATCGCAACGCCCTGGCCCGACTTCACGGCGTCGCCGATCTTCACCAGCACCTTGACCACCTTGCCCGGCATCGGCGCGCGCACGGCCTGCGGTCCGGTCTTCTGCTGCGCGACGGTGGCCATGCTCGCGGCGAGGCGCGCGTCGACGATCTTCACCGGAAGCGACGCGCCTCCGAGGCTCACGGTCAGCTCGGGGGCGGCCCCCTCCACGTCCACCAGGCGCTGCGCGCCGTCGGGGCCGAGCAGCGACCAGGTGGCGGGGCCGACGCGCAGGGCGTCGACCTCGCGGGCGCGTCCGTCGATGGTCACGCGGAAGCGGTTTCCGTCGAGGCGCTCGACGATCACGCGCCGCGGTTCGGCGGCGCCGGGAACAGTGGCGAGGAAGCGGTGCAGCATCGGGGAGCCGCGAACGATCTACACCGGCGGCGACCGCGAACGCAATCGCAGGATGTTGTTGTAGGCTCCGCGCCATGAGCCTCGGCTTCCTCGTCCGCGAGCGGCGCATCCTCGTGTGCGTCGGCTCCGGCGGCGTGGGCAAGACCACCACCGCGGCCGCCTTCGCGCTCGCGGGAGCGCGCGCCGGGCGCCGCACGCTGGTGATGACGATCGACCCGGCGAAGCGGCTCGCCAACTCGCTCGGCCTCGCGCACCTCGAGCACGAGGAGCAGCGCGTCCCCGACGAGAAGATCGCCGCCGTCGGCGCGCGCTCGGGCGGCTCGCTGCACGCGATGATGCTCGACCAGAAGCGCGCCTTCGACGAGATCGCCGACCGCTACCTGCCCGACCCCGAAGCGCGCGCCCGCCTCGGGCGCAACCGGATCTACCAGCAGATGTCGTCCACGCTCGCCGGCTCGCACGAGTACGCGGCGATGGCGAAGCTGTGGGCCGTGTCGCGCGAGGGGCGCTACGACCTGATCATCCTCGACACCCCGCCGACGGAGAACGCGCTCGACTTCCTCGACGCGCCGGAGCGGCTGGTCGGGGCGGTCGACTCGCCGGCGCTGCAGTGGTTCGCCCGGCTCTACTTCCAGCACTCGCTGAAGGTGCTCGGCATGGGCGGCGCGTTCGTGCTCAAGCGGCTGGCGCGCTTCGTCGGGTCGCGCTTCCTCGAGGACGTGGGGCAGTTCGTGGGCGAGAACGGCGCGCTGCTGGAGGGCTTCCGCGAGCGCGCCCGCGACGTGCAGGCGCTCCTGCGCGGGTCCGACGTGGGCTTCGTGCTCGTGTGCTCGCCCGAGCCGCTCTCCATCGAGGAGGCGCTGTACTTCAATCGCCGGCTCGCCGAGCAGCACATGTCGCTCGGCGGCTTCGTGGTGAACCGCGTGCACCCGCGCGGCCCCGACGCCGTCGGCCGCGCCGAGCTGATCGACCTCCTCGGCGAGCGCCCCGAGCTGCGGGGCTTCGCCGGCGACGACGAGGTGCAGGTGGCGGCCGACCTCGACCGCACCTACCGCGACTTCCAGGCGCTCGCCGACATCGACGCGCGCCAGATCGCGCGGCTGGCCACGGCGACCAGCGGCGCACCCCACGTCGAGGTGCCGCTGTTCGATCGCGACATCTACGACGTCGAGGGGCTCGCGCTGATCAACGAGCACCTCGTCGCGTAGGGCGCTACTTCTTCGCCGCGCCCACCTTCCACTTCGCCCACACCTCGTCGGCCGCCGCGCGCTGCGCCGCCTTCGGCACGCCGAACATCGCCAGCAGCTGCCGGCCGCGGCGCTCGACCGACCACGCCTCGTCGCCGACGACGTAGATCGCGGCCGCGTCGGGCGCGACCTCGGGCAGGTTGGTCTGCTTGGGCAGGAGCTTGCGCAGCGCGCTCTCGGCCTGCACCGCGTCGTCGTCGCTGTCCCACGTCGACAGGTCGACCACCGCCACCGGCCCGTCGTCGCCGCCGTAGGCGACCATGCGATCGCCGCCCCAGCCCTGCGCCGCACGCTCGGCCGGCCCGTCGGAGAGGCGCGTGGCGAACAGCAGCCGCCACTCCAGCTCGCCCAGCACGTCGCGGCGCAGCTCGCGGCCGGGCAGCGCGCCGATCGGGGCCGCGGTGACGGCGATGGGGTGCTCGTGCGCGAAGTACTTCTCCGGGTGCAGCACCTGCTCCGTCGACTCGGGCGGCGACTTGAACGCCTCGTCCACGCGCGACCAGGGGTGCCCCTTGCGCAGCGCGAACACCAGCTTCATGCCCGCGACGTAGGGGAACAGCAGCGTCTCGCGCAGGAAGCGCGGCACGCGGTTGAACACCGGCGAGGCGGCCAGCACTCCCGAGGTCACCTGCTCGCTCATCGCGTCGTAGGCGCCGGGCAGCTTGGAGGTGTCGATGCCCATCGTCTGCGCGAGGAAGTCGAGCATCACCGCCATGCCGTCGCCCTCGACGAGCGCCGACCGCGCGAGCTGCCGATCGCCGTCCTCCTTGAGCGGCGAGGCGAACCTCTTCAGGTCGAAGTGCTGGTCCTGCAGCGCGTGCTCGATCTCGTGCGCGAGCGCGGGGCGCTGCAGGTCCATCCCCACCCAGTCGGCGATGTACAGCTCGCGCGCGAAGGGATCGTAGAAGCCGGCCACCTGCTCCATGAGGAGATCGAGCAGCATCTGCTCGTAGTCGGCGTCGGGCGGCAGCAGGCCGAGGCGCTTGAGCACGCGCGACTCGACGCCGATCTCCGCGGGCGTGTACTCCTTCGCGATCCGGTCGCGCAGCTTCTGGCCGATCGCCTCGCGCGAGAGCACTCCCTTTTGAAACGGCCTCGCCAGGGTCAGCCCCCGCAGCGCGCTCACCTGGCGGGTGATGTCGTCGGCGGCGGCGAGCATGCTCGGGTCGCCGGTGCTTTCTTGCGAGACGCGATCTCCCGCTGCGGCGGCGAGGGGCGGGGGGTCGGCCGCCGCGACGGGCGCGGCCACGGCGAGCGACGCGAGGAGGAGGGCGAGCCGGCGCATGGGCGCGGATTCTAGCAGACGGGTCCCGCGTGGGCCGGCGCAGGTGCGGCCGTTCGTGCTATCCGATCCCGGTGTCGCGCGTGCTGCTGCTGGTGGCCACCACCTCGTATCGCACCGACGACTTCATCGCCGCGGCGCAGCGCCTCGGGGTGGAGGTCACCGTCGGCACCGACCGCTGCCTCTCGCTCGCCAAGGTGTGGCCCGAGGAGGCCTTCGGCACGCTGGCGCTCGACTTCCGGCACCCCGCGCGCGCGGTCCGCGCGATCGAGCGCGCCGGCCCGTTCGCCGCGGTCGTGGCGACGAGCGACGACACCGCCGTGCTGGCCGCGCTCGCGGCGCGCGCCCTCGGGCTGCCTGGCAACGCCCCCGAGGCGGCGCGGGCGGCGCGCAACAAGCGGGTGATGCGCGCGCACCTCCGGCTCGCCGGCGTGCCGTGCCCCGAATTCGCCGTGTTCCCGGCGGAGGCGGACCCGCGCACCCTCGAGCTGCCGTGGCCCTTTCCCGTCGTGGTGAAGCCGCTGCTCCTGTCGGCGAGCCGCGGCGTGATCCGCGCCGACGACCGCGAGGACTTCGCCGCCGCCTTCGCGCGGGTGGGCCGCCTGCTCGCCCGGCCCGAGCTGGCGCAGGTGGACGACGACCTCGAGTGCCTTCGGCCCCCCCGTCCTTCGGCGGGGACCCAGCCGGCACGGCGGCAGATCCTCGTCGAGCGCTTCGTTCCGGGAATGGAGGTGGCGCTCGAGGGCGTGCTCTCGGCGGGGGCGCTGCGCGTGCTGGCGCTGTTCGACAAGCCCGATCCGCTCGACGGTCCGTTCTTCGAGGAGACGATCTACGTCACGCCCTCGCGGCTGCCCGCCGGCACGCAGTCGGCGATCGCGGAGGTCACCGCGCGCGCAGCGGCCGCGCTCGGCCTGCGCCAGGGACCGATCCACGCCGAGCTGCGCCTCTCCGACGGCGGGCCGGTGGTGATCGAGGTGGCCGCGCGCTCGATCGGCGGGCTCTGCTCGCGCACGCTGCGCTTCGGGCTGGCCGGCTCTCCGCGCGCCGACGAGCCGCCGCACAGCCTCGAGGAGATCGTGATCGCTCACGCGCTGGATCTCGATGCGAGCGCACCACGCGATGGTGCGATCGCAAAAGCGCGTGATGAGACCGCGTCAAAAAACGGCGCCTCGGGCGTGATGATGGTGCCGATCCCGAAGGGCGGCGTGCTGCAGGCGGTGGAGGGCGTGGAGGAGGCGCGCGCCGTTCCACGCATCGAGGACGTGGTGATCTCGATGAAGGTCGGCGAGCGCGTGGTGCCGCTCCCGGAGGGCGCGGCGTACCTCGGCTTCCTCTTCGCACGCGCCCCCGAGCCGGCCGAGGTGGAAGCGGCGCTCCGCGAGGCGCACCGCCGTCTCCGTTTCACGATCGCCGCGACGCTGTAGTGGCGTCCGTCGGGCGGTGCGTGATTAAATCCCGCGCGTTGAATGAACGGACGCGCGGAGCGTCCCTCAGCCAGCCGGGCGAACGACATAAGGAGAAGAACATGCGGAAGATCGTGATGGGTTCGGTGGCAGCTATCCTCTTCGCCGCGGCTCCGGCGGTCCTGGCCCACTCCACGGGCCACGAGTCGCGCACCGTCGCCGACTGCGAGAAGCTCCCGGGCACGGCGGCCGCGGGCGAGCGCGGCCAGTGCCTGAGGTGCGTGCAGCGCCCCAAGCCGCACCACTACCACCCCGACATGGCGAAGGGCGACCGCTGCCACCCGGACACCGGCCGGCCGCAGTAGCCATCACACCGACGGAGGCGCGAGAGAGCCGAACTGGCTCTCGGTGGGCTCCGCTCAGCAGAACCACGGCTCGGTGAGCCGCGGCACGCTCCTTCCTTCCCCACTCAGCCTCGCTCGTTCCGCTCGCCGCGCCGGCCGCGCCGACGACGATCCATCCGCCTCCGCGGCGAGCGCGCGCACGGCGTCGAAGGTCTCGTCGGGCGGTTCGCCCCGCTCGGCCGCTTGCTCGACGGCGGTGTACACCGCGCGCTGCAGCGCATCCATTCGCGGGTCGGGGTGCTCCCAGCGCCACGTCAGTGCCGCCTCGTCGCTTCCTTTGGAAATACGATCCCCCGCTGCGCGCCGGTGCGGAAGGAACTCGCCGTGCTCGGCCAGCAGCGAGCCCGGCGGCACCAGCAGCCGGATCGCGAGCTGCACCGGATCCACCGCGGCGACGAGCCCGTGCGACTCGATGAAGTCGAGCAGCTCGACGTACTCCTCGAGCGTGGACCACGGCGTGAACGGGAGCAGCGAGGGGCGCAGCGAAAGGCCCGCGGCGCGCGTCACCGCGATCGCCTCGGCCACGTCGGCGCGCGTGTGGCCCTTGTCGAGGATCGACAGCACGCGATCGGAGAGCGACTCGACGGCGCTGACGACGAACAGGCACCCGAGCCGCGCCAGCTCGGGCAGCAGCGCGCGGTGCGCGAGCAGGTGCTCGACCTTCGCCGTCACGTCGAAGGTGATCTCCGGCAGCGCGTCGTGCAGCGCGCGCGCGACGGCGATGGCGTGGCGCGGGCCGTTCATGAAGTCGGGGTCGCCCAGCGTGAGGTGGGTGGCGCCGGCGGCGACGAGGCGGCGCGCGTCGGCGACCACCTGCTCGACGGGCACGACGAAGAAGCGGCCGTCGTAGACCGCGGGGAGCGGACAGTGGCGGCAGCGGTGCTTGCAGCCGCGCGTCGCCTCGGTGTAGCCGGTGATGCCCTCGCTCCCGTCGGGGCGCACCACG
>JAJXSP010000446.1 GCA_021784515.1 Myxococcales bacterium
CGCCCCCGCCGAGCCCCGGCGCGCGCAGCTGCACCGCCGCCTCGCCGGGCGCCAGCGCGCCGAGCGCCGCCTCGATCCGCGCCTCCTGGCCGTCGGCACCGTCGGTGATGAGGTAGAGGCGGAAGTGAATGTTCACTTCATGAATCTCGGTTCAGGAGATGAGGCCGCTCTCCGGCGACGAGGCGGCGGCGTGCAGCTTCTTCGGCACCCGCCCGGCGAGGAACGCCTTGCGGCCGGCGATCACCGCGTCGCGCATCGCCTCGGCCATCAGCAGCGGATCCTTCGCTCCCGCGATGCCGGTGTTCATCAGCACGCCGTGGCAGCCCAGCTCCATCGCGATCGCCGCGTCGGAGGCGGTCCCGACGCCGGCGTCGACGATCACCGGCACCTTCGCCTGCTCGAGGATGATGCGGATGTTGTAGGGGTTGCGGATGCCGAGCCCCGAGCCGATCGGCGCCGCCAGCGGCATCACCGCCGCGCAGCCGGCGTCCTCGAGCTTCTTCGCCATCACCGGGTCGTCGGTCGTGTACGGCAGCACGACGAAGCCCTCCTTCACCAGCACCTTCGCCGCGCGTAGCGTCTCCTCGGCGTCGGGGAAGAGGGTGCGCTTGTCGCCGATGACCTCGAGCTTGACGAAGTCGGTCATGCCCAGCTCGCGCGCGAGGTGGCAGGTGCGGATCGCCTCCTCGGCGTCGAAGCAGCCCGCGGTGTTGGGGAGCAGCGTGAAGCGCTTCCGATCGATCGCGTCGAGGAGCGAGGGCTTCCCCGGCGAAAGCTCCACCCGCCGCAACGCGACGGTGACGATGTCGGCGCCCGAGCGCTCGAGCGCCTCGCGGGTTTCGGCGGGGTCGCGGTACTTGCCGGTGCCGACGATGAGCCGGGAACGGAACTCCCGCCCGGCGAGCACGAAGGGATCGTTCATGGGGTCCTCGCGAACTGGAAAAGAAGGACAGGGATCGGCGGGATCAGGCGCCGCCGCCGACGAAGGTGACCACCTCGAGCTGGTCGCCGTCCAGCAGCTTCGTCGCGCTCCAGGTGGCGCGCGGCACCACCGCGCGGTTGCGCTCGACCGCCACGCGCGTCGGGTCCACCTCGAGGATCTCCAAGAGGTGGGCGACGGTGCAGCCGGGCGGCACCGATCGCGCGGCGCCGTTGATGGTGATCGTCCACTCGGCCATGTCTGCAAAACGTATCATAGGGCCCGGTCGGCGCCGCGCAGCTGTCGGTGCGCGACCACGACAGCGCTGTCAGGCTGGAGCGCCGATCGCCGGGCCCGCGCACGACGGCCGGTGTACCTGGCGCGCGACACCGCACCGTGAACCGCCGTTGCCGGTGCCGCCCGGACGCCGTGCGGCGATGGGCCCTGTCGCTGGCGCGCCGCTTGCTCGGCTAGGAGCCTGTTGGAGTAATGCACCTACTGCGGTGCTCGATCCGCTCGGCCATGCTTCGTCGCTCCTCCTCGGATTACGGAAAGTAGTCCGTCGTCGTCGCTCCTCGCCTGGCCGGCCGCTCGACCCCCTCGCTGCGGCGCCTTACCCCAACAGGCTCCTAGCCGCCATCCTTTGGAGGATCCCATGATGCCTGGCTCGCCTCAGAAGCGCCTCCTTCCCCTCGCCGAGGACCCGCGCATCGATCGCTTCCGGGCCCTGCTCGCCCAGTCCACGCTGTTTTGCGGCCTGCCGCCGTCGGCGATCGACGACCTCGCGCGACGCATGCAGGTGCGCACGCGGCTCGGGGGCGCGCGCCTGCTCTCGCTGGGGGATCCCGGCGACTCGCTGCTGGTGGTGGTCGAGGGGCGGGTGCGCGCCGGGGTGTCGGGCGAGACCGGGCGCGAGGTGACGCTCGCCGTCGCGGGGCCGGGCGACGTGATCGGCGAGATGGCGCTGCTCGACGGCGCGCCGCGCTCGGCCGACGTGTGGGCCGAGACCGACGTGACGCTGCTCGCGCTCGGGCGCGACGCCTTCGCCGAACACCTCCGCGCGCACCCCCAGACCGCGCTCAACCTGCTCGCCGAGATGTCCCGCCGCCTGCGCCGCGCCGACGAGAAGATCGCCGAGCTGGCGCTCCACGACGTGCACCACCGCCTCGTGCGCACGCTCGAGCGCCTCGCGCGCGAGGACGGCGAGGAGGTGCCCGACGGCCTGGTGCTGCGCCGCCGCCCGACGCAGCAGGACCTCGCCAACATGATCGGATCGTGCCGCGAGACGATCAGCCGCGCCTTCGCCGCGCTGTCGCGCAAGGGGTTGATGGTGCGGCGCGGGCGCTCGCTGCTCCTCACGCGGCGCCTGCTCGCCTCGGCCGCGTGATCCTTCCTGGCGACACGCCGCCGACACGCGCGTTGCCTTTGAGGGGGGCGCTGCGTACCCTTCGCCCATCTACCACGTCCTCGACATACGGACCGACATCCGCCCGACGGTGGCGGAGATCGACCTCGGCGCGCTCCAGCGCAACGCGCGGCGGATCGCCGAGCGCGTGGCCCCCGCGAAGCTGCTCGCCGTGGTGAAGGCCGACGCCTACGGCCACGGCGCGATGGCCTGCGCGCGCGCGCTGGCGCCGCACGTGTGGGGCTTCGCCGTGTCGCTCGTCGAGGAGGGCGTGGAGCTGCGGCGCGGCGGCATCGAGACGCCCATCGTCGTGCTCGGCGGCGTGTACGGCCGCTCGCACCAGGACGTGGTCGCCTTCCGCCTCACGCCGGTGGTGTGGGAGCGCGCCGAGATCGAGCGCTTCGCGCGCGCGGCCGACGAGCTCGCCTGGGGGCGCGTCGAGGTGCACGTGAAGATCGACACCGGCATGTCGCGCCTCGGCGTGCGCCTCGAGCGGCTCGCCGATCTCCTCGATGGATTGCGCGGCCAGCCGGCGGTGACGGTGGGCGGGCTGTGCACCCACCTCGCGGAGGCCGACGCGGAGGACGAGGCGCCGACGCTGGCGCAGCTCGGGGCGTTCGACGAGGCGCGCGCGATGGTCGAGGCGGCCGGCTTTTGCGACTGCGTCACCCACCTCGCCAACAGCGCCGGCGCGCTGCGCTTCCCGACGGCGCGCCGCGATCTCGTTCGCCCGGGGCTCGCGCTGTGGGGACAGGTGCCGTCGCCGGGCGTGGTGCCCGCGCCGACAGAGCCGCTCGAGCCGGTGATGCGCCTGTCGACGAAGATCGTGGCGCTGCGCGCGGTCCCTGCCGGCACCGGCGTGAGCTACGGCGCGCGTTTCCGCGCCGACCGCCCGTCGTGGATCGCCACCATCCCGATCGGCTACGCCGACGGCTACACGCGCCGCATGTCGGGCCGCGCCGAGGTGCTGGTGGCCGGGCAGCGCTGCAAGGTCGTCGGCGCGATCACGATGGACATGGCGATGGTCGACGTCACCGACGTGCCGGCGCACCCGGGCGACGAGGTGGTGCTGCTCGGGCGGCAGGGCGAGGGGGCGATCCGTGTCGAGGAGCTGGCGGCGTGGGCCGACACGATCCCGTGGGAGACGTACTGCGGCTTCTCGAAGCGCGTGCCGCGCGTGTACGGCGGCTGAGGCATGGCCGAGGCCGAGGCGAACCCCGGTCCGTGGAGCCGCATCGTCGGCGTGGTGGACGCGCTGTGGCGGCCGCCCATCGGCGTGCTCGACCTCGTCGGCGCGCACATCCTCCTTTTGCTGCAGGTGATCGTCTGGAGCTTCCGCCGCCCGTTTCGCGCGCGCGTCTTCCTCGAGCAGATGGACTTCGTGGGCGTGGGCTCGCTGCTGATCGTCGCGCTGGTGAGCCTGTTCGTGGGGATGGTGTTCTCGCTGCAGTCGGTCTCCGCGTTCCGGCAATTCGGCGCCGAGAGCTACGTCGCCTCGACGGTGGCGATCGCGCTCACGCGCGAGCTGGCGCCGGTGTTCGCTTCGATCGTCATCGCCGCGCGCGCCGGCGCGGGCATGGCCACCGAGCTGGGCGCGATGCGGACCACCGAACAGATCGACGCGCTCTCCACGATGGCGGTGAACCCCGTGCAGTACCTGGTCGCGCCGCGGGTCATCGCCACCACGGTCATGACGCCGATCCTCACCATGCTCTTCAACATGATCGGGATGGCCGGGGCGTACTTCGTCGCGGTGAACCTGCAGGGCGTCGACGGCGGCGTCTTCCTCGAGAACACACGTTGGTTCCTCGACCCGAACGACGTGGCGCAGGGGCTCGCCAAGTCCATGGTGTTCGGCGCGTCGCTGTCGCTGATCTCCTGCTACCAGGGCTTCAACGCGTCGGGCGGCGCCAAGGGCGTCGGCATCGGCACGACCCGCGCCGTCGTCGCGAGCTTCGTCACCATCCTCGTGCTCGATTACTTCCTCACCGACATCTGGCTGACCCTCTTCCCGACGATGCGCCGTTGACGGCGGGATCGGCCGCGCCCACGCGCGCGACCGCGTTGTAGTAGGGTTCCTCTCCCGCCATGGCCGAAGACGTCGCGCAGCGGAGCGAGCGCTACCAGATCCGCATCCGGGACCTGCACAAGACGTTCGGCGAGCACCACGTCCTGCGCGGGATCGACCTCGACGTCGAGCGCGGGAAGATCAACATCATCATCGGCGGCTCGGGGCAGGGGAAGTCGGTGCTGATGAAGCACCTCATGGGGCTCTTGAAGCCCGATCGCGGCCACATCTGGGTCGACGGCGAGGACGTCGTTCCGATGCGCGACACCCGGCTGAACGAGGTGCGCCGCAAGTTCGGCATGCTGTTCCAGAACGCCGCCCTCTTCGACTCGCTCACCGTCGAGGAGAACATCGCCTTCCCGCTCGTCGAGCACAGGAGGAAGATGAGCCGCACCGAGCGGCAGGCGCTGGTGCGGGCCACCCTGCAGTCTTTGCAGCTTCCGGAGGTATTGCTGAA
>JAJXSP010000447.1 GCA_021784515.1 Myxococcales bacterium
GACGACGTCCAGCTCGTGCCGGCGCAGCCCGTCGAGCACGCGCTGCATGCCGCGGCCGCGCGCCACGTCGCGATCGAGCCGCCCGATGCGCGCGCGCGGGAAGCGCTCCGTCAGGATCGACTCGATCCGCTCGGTGCCCAGGCCCAGCCGCTCCACGCTCTTGCCCCGGCAGCGCGGGCACTCCGTCGGCGTGCGCTCGAGGTAGCCGAGGTCGACGATCTCGACGGCGGGCAGCGGGCGGGGCGTGGCTCGCTCGGGCAGCTCGAGGAGCGTCACGCGACCGGCGCGCGCCGCCTCGTACGTCTCGATCGACGGCGTCGCCGAGCCGAGGATCGCCACCGCCTTCGCCTCGCGCGCGCGACGCATCGCCACGTCGCGGCCGTGGTAGCGCACGCCCTCCTCCTGCTTGAACGAGCCGTCGTGCTCCTCGTCGACGACCACCACGCCGAGGTTGCGCACCGGCGCGAACACCGCCGAGCGCGCGCCGAGCGCGATCCGCACCCGCCCCGCGGCGAGGCGCGCCCCGAGTGGAGCACCGCGGATTCGCCCGCCGCCTCCCTTTGGAGTAAGAATCCCTCATGGCTGGATTCACCCGCGACGATCTTCGACGGTTCATCCGCAACTGCAACCCCGACGAGCCGCTCTCGGGAGAGGATGACGCGCGGTACGTGCGCTTCGACGAAGGAACGCCGGTGCGGGGATCGGAGAGCCGGAGCTGCATCGACGCGCTTTTCGCAGTGATCGACGAGAGCGAGGATGGAGGCGATAGTTCGGGGGCCGCTTCGACGTGCCAACTCTTCTCGGGCTTCTCGGGCTCTGGGAAGACAACCGAGCTGAACCGGCTACGCCAGCATCTTGAGGCCTCGGATGTCCCGACTCATCCGATCTATGTGGACTTCGAGCAGTACGTCGACCGATACGTTCCTATCTCGATCGCCGACGTGCTGCGCGTGCTCGCCTACGCGCTCGACCGCGAAGCAACCCTCTGCGAGGGCGGCGACCCGGACAGGACGGCGGGCTACCTCGACCGATTTTGGGACTACGTCCGCAACACTGATGTCGAGTTGAAGAAAATCGAGTTCGGTTTCTACGGCGCCAAGCTGCCCTTCGAGCTGCGCGATAACGCTCCCTTCCGCCAACGAATCGCTCGAGCCCTGGCCGATCGGTTCCAGCAGTTCGCCGACGACGCCAAGCAGGCGATGGTAGAGGCGGTTATCCGCATCAAGCGCGCGAAGCGCGTACGCCGTGTGGTGGTGCTGGCCGACAGCCTCGAGAAGCTGACTGCGACCCGCGAAGAAGATCGCGAGGCGGTCGAACGCAGCGTCGAAAACCTGTTCGTCCAGCAGGCGCACCACCTCCGCATGCCGTGCCATGTCGTCTATACTTTTCCTTTTTGGCTTCGTTTCCGATCGGCCGAAATGGGTGGGCGCTTCGACGGCGAGCCCCAGATTTTGCCAATGGTCAAGATCGCCCACAGGGACGGCACGGCATCGGACGACGGGATCTTCCGCCTGTGCGAGCTCCTGAAGAAGCGGCTCGACCTCGAGGCGGTGTTCGGCGAGGATATCGGGGAGACGCTGCTTCCGCTCGTACGCGCGTCGGGCGGCTACCCGCGCGATCTCCTTCGGATGACGCGCAATCTGTTGCGCGCGGCGACGATTTTTCCGGTGCAGCGTCGCGCTGTCGAGCAGGTGATCGACCGGCTTGCCGAACAATACAACTTCGTCGTCCGAGGGCCCGACCTTCCGCTCCTCGCGGAAATACACAGGACCCATGCTTTGCCGATAGGCGACCTCGGCAGCGCTGCAGCCTTCGCCCGCTTGGTCGAGCGCTACTTGGTGCTCGCCTATCGGAACGGCCGCGAGTGGTACGCGATCCACCCGCTCGTGTGGCGAGGCATCGACGAGCGCATGCGTGCTCTCAGCGACGTGAAAGCGGCGCTGCCCGAGCCGGCGTCGGGCGCGCTGCCGAGCGCCGTTGCGATCGCCGGTGAGGACCTCGCGAAGCCAACCGATCTCGCTGGAAAAGACACGCCGTGAACGACGGTTCGGTGCCGGAATCACCGGTCTCGCCGTTCCTGATTCCCTATCTGCCGCAGTTCAACAAGCTCCTGGACGATCTCGACCTGATCGACGGCTTCGTATTGTATCCCGTCGAACTATCGGGGCATGATTTGGCGCGCGGGCTCGCGGAGTGGATTGGCTCGCACGGGCGGCGGGCACACTTTGTCGCACCCTCGACCGAAGAGGATCTGCGCGAGATTGCCGCGGCGCTGATCGCGCTCCGACCGGCATCCGGCGACGTCGTGGTCTTTGCGGGTCCGCCCTTGATCGACTCCGACGCGGTGATGCCTGATCTCGCGTATGGGCTCCGGCTGCTGAATCAGAGGCGGGACTCGATCAAGCGGCAGCTCGGCGTGCCATTGCTCTGGTGCGGACCGCGCGGCTTCCTCGCCGCGACCGCCGAGCGCGCACCTGATTTTTGGTCGATTCGCGATCTCGGTGGAAAATTGCTGGCTCCCGGGGAGCACGAAGCGTGGCGCCTACCGGGAACGTTGGGAGTGCCTTACGCACCCGCCGCCGTCGACGAGGAGCCCCAGCGGCTGAAGGCGCTGTACAAGGAGGCGCTCACGCAGGGTGACGTGGCCAACGCAGCGAAGATCGCGTTGCGCCTCGTCACCTTCCTTGACTACCGCCTTGAGCTGAAGGAGGGGCTGGATCTCTGCGAGGAAATTCTGGCGACGCTCGGTTCGGACGAACGGCACGGGTTGATGCGGGTTCGCGTCCTGTACCGAAAGGCCCAACTCCTCAAGACGCAAGGCGCGGCGCAGGAGGCGAAGTCGCTCCTCGAGAATGTGGTAATACCCGGCTTCGCGCGGGCAAACCGGCGCCTCTCCAAACTTCGCGCGCAACAGACGCTCGCGGATATCATGGGGCGGGAAGGTGATCTCAAAGGGGCGCTGGATCTCCTTCGGCGAAAGGTCCTTCCGGCCGCTCAAGCGGAGTACGATGCGGAGTCTCTAACATCCCTTCAGGGGCAGATCGCGCTTTATTCGGGAGAGATGGGAAACTGGACGCAGGCGATCCAGGCACTGACCAGAGACGTGCTCCCCTCCTTCCAGCGTCTCGGCGACGTCCGCTCTCAGGCGGTGACGCTCGGACACCTCGCAAGCATTTATTTTCGAGCAGGCAGGCTGGGCGACGCGATTCGCGTGACACGGGAGGAGGTGCTTCCGGCGTTCGAGACGCTCGCCGACCAGGAAGGGCAGCTCATTCAATCGAACAACCTCGCCGCCTACCTATTCTCACGCGGACGGAGAGAGGACCTGTGGGAGGCGCGAAACCTCCTCGCGCACGCCCTGCGCCTCGCGCGGCGCCACCACCTGACCCAGGCCGACGAGATCCACGCGTTGATGAAGCAGGTCGACGAGAGACTGCAACAGTCCACAGACCCTGGCTGAGGCTGAGCGCACCACGGCGGCGACAGCGGGCTGTCGCCGAGCCACGCGCTCTGACGGGTGCTGTTCTACACGTGGTGCGGATCGGAGGCCTTTCGTTTCCGCCGCGAGGTAGCTGCTCTGCGACACCGGGCGAGCGGAGCAGAGGCGGTCGCGTCCGGCTCGTGTTCCGGCTCCCGGTAGCTGGTGCGGGCGTCGGCCCTGTCGCTCACAGGATGTCCGGCGAATTCTACAGCATCGCCACCGGATCGACGTCCACCGACACCCGCACCCCGCGCTCGTCGGTGGCGAGCGCGCCGAGCACCGCGCGCAGCGCGCGTGGGTGGGCCGCCTTCACCAGCAATTGCCAGCGGGCGCGACCGCGCAGGCGACCGAGCGGCGCCTCGGCCGGGCCGCGCAGCACGATGCCCGCCTCGGGCGGCGCCTTCGCCGCGATCGCCTGCGCCTTGCCCGCCACCTCGCGCGCCACCCGCTGCACCGCCAGCGCGTCGGCGCCCTCGATCCGCACCAGCCCCAGCCGCACGAACGGCGGGAACGGCGGGTCCTCGCGCCGAATGCGCTCCTCGTCGAAGAAACCGAGGTAGTCGTGCTTCGCGGCGCGCGCCACCGCCGACTCCTTCGGCTCCCACGTCTGGATCAGCACGCGCCCCGGACGCTCGCCGCGCCCGGCGCGACCCGCCACCTGCTCGAGGAGCTGGAAGGTCCGCTCCTGCGCGCGGAAGTCCGGCAGGCCGAGGCCCTGGTCCGCGAGCACCACTCCGACCAGCGTCACGCCGGGGAAGTCGTGCCCCTTGGCGATCATCTGCGTCCCGACGACGACGTCCAGCTCGTGCCGGCGCAGCCCGTCGAGCACGCGCTGCATGCCGCGGCCGCGCGCCACGTCGCGATCGAGCCGCCCGATGCGCGCGCGCGGGAAGCGCTCCTTCAGGATCGACTCGATCCGCTCGGTGCCCAGGCCCAGCCGCTCCACGCTCTTGCCCCGGCAGCGCGGGCACTCCGTCGGCGTGCGCTCGAGGTAGCCGCAGTAGTGGCAGGCGAGGCGATCGACGCCGCGGTGCCAGGTGAGCGTCACGGCGCAGTCGCGGCAGGTGAAGCGGTAGCCGCACCCCTTGCAGATCACGAAGGTCGCGAAGCCGCGCCGGTTGAGAAACAGGATCGCCTGCTCGCCGAACGCGAGCGTCTCCTCGACGGCGCGCACCAGCGGCGCCGAGAGCAGGCCGTCCTCGCCGGGGCGGTGCTGCTTGAGGTCGACGATCTCGACGGCGGGCAGCGGGCGGGGCGTGGCGCGCTCGGGCAGCTCGAGGAGCGTCACGCGACCGGCGCGCGCCGCCTCGTACGTCTCGATCGACGGCGTCGCCGAGCCGAGGATCGCCACCGCCTTCGCC
>JAJXSP010000448.1 GCA_021784515.1 Myxococcales bacterium
CGTCGCGAGCCGCCGCGTCGCCCCGCCGCCGACCCACGCCTCGCGCGCCTCTACGCCACGCTCGAGACCCCGGTCGGCTCGGACTTCGAGACGCTGAAGCGCAACTTCCGGCGCCTCATGCGCCAGTACCACCCCGACCTGAACGCCGGCAGCCCCGAGCGCCTCAAGATCGCCACCGAGCGCTCGGCCGCGATCACCGCGGCCTACACCGAACTCGAGCGGCTGCTGCTTCGTCGCTGAGCGAGGCGATTTTTTCTCGGCGTCCCGTTCTTCCGCGAGCCGGCGGCGATCGCTGACCGCGAACTCGTGCAGCGTCTCACGCGTGTTTCGCCGTTTCCGAACCCGCTCCCGCTCCCGGCCCTCGACGGCGAGCTCGACCAAAACCCGTCAAGCGTCCGGCGCCTGCCGCGAGGGCGGCCAGAAAAAGGGCGAGACACGAGTCTGAAGGCGATGACCGAAGGTGAGCGGGGGGCGATTCGGCGCGAGCGTGAGCGCCTTGCAGGAGGCGCCCAGGCTCGTCGGGAAGACTGGGGAGACTGGAGAAGCTCCGAAAGCTACTTCTTCTCCTTCTCCTTCTTCTCGCGGTGCTTCTTGATCATGTCGTCCTGCTCCTGCTTCGGCACCGGGGCGTACTTCATGAACTCCATCGTGAACTCGCCCTTGCCCTGCGTCGCCGAGCGGAGGTCCGTCGAGTAGCCGAACATCGCGTTGAGCGGCACCTCGGCCTGCGCGATCAGGTAGCCCTCGGTGTTCTCGCTGCCGATGATGATGCCGCGGCGCTGGTTGATCTGGCCCATCACCGCGCCCTGGAACTCCGACGGCGCCGACACCTCGACCTTCATCACCGGCTCGAGGATCACCGGCTTGGCGTTGGCGTAGGCCTCACGGAAGCCCATCAGCGCGGCGGTCTTGAACGCCTGCTCCGACGAGTCGACCGCGTGGGACGCGCCGTCGTTGATCGCGACGCGCACGCCGACGACGGGGAAGTTGATCAGCGAGCCGTTCTTCACCGCCTCGCGGAAGCCCTTGTCGCACGCCGGCACGAACTCGCGCGGGATCACGCCGCCCACGATGTCGTCGACGAACTCGTACTGCTCGACCGCGTCGGCGGGGAGCGGCTCGATGTAGCCGGCGACGCGCGCGAACTGGCCGCGGCCACCGGTCTGCTTCTTGTGCGTGTAGTTGAACGGCGCCTTCTGCTTGATCGTCTCGCGGTAGGCGACCTGCGGCTGGCCCGACTCGACCTCGCACCCGTACTCGCGCTTGATGCGCTCGATGTAGATGTCGAGGTGCAGCTCGCCCATGCCGCTGATGATCGTCTGCGCCGACTCCTCGTCGCGGTGCACGCGGAAGGTCGGGTCCTCCTTGGTGAAGCGATTGAGCGCCTTGCTGAAGTTGACCTCGCCGCCCTTGTCCTTCGGCTTCACCGCGAGCGAGATCACGGCGTCGGGGACGTGCATCGACGACATCGTGTAGCTCACCTGCGAGGTGGTGAAGGTGTCGCCCGAGGCGCACTCGACGCCGAACAGCGCGGCGATGTCGCCCGCCTGGACCTCGGTGACGTCGTGCATCTCGTCGGCGTGCATGCGCACGAGCCGCGGCACCTTCACCTTCTTGCCGCCGGCCGAGTTGTTGACGATGAAGTCGCCCTTGCCGAGCGACCCCTGGTAGATGCGCATGTACGTGAGCTGCCCGTAGCGCCCGTCCTCGAGCTTGAAGGCGAGGCCCACGAACGGCAGCGAGGGATCCGACTTCAGGATCACCTTCTGCTCGTCGTTGAGCTGGTCGAACGCGTCGTTTTCGACCTCGGACGGGTTGGGCAGGTAGCGGCACACGCCGTCGAGGAGCGGCTGCACGCCCTTGTTCTTGAGCGCCGAGCCGCAGAAGCATGGCGTCATCTTCAGCTCGATCGTGCCGCGGCGGATCGCCGGGATGAGCAGCTCGGCGCCGACCTCGCGCTCCTTGCCGTCGAGGAACATCTCCATGATGTGGTCGTCGAAATCGGCCGCCTTCTCCACCAGCAGGTGGCGGTGCTCCCACGCCTCCTCGGCCGCCTCGGCGGGGATCGCCTCCTCGCGCACGTCCTCGCCGTTGGCGCCGTCGAAGTAGTAGGCCTTCATCGTGAGCAGGTCGATCACGCCGGAGAACTTGTCTTCGGCGCCGATCGGCATCTGCACCGGCACGGCGTTGTGCGAGAGCTTGTCGCGCAGCATCTGCACGACGCGGAAGAAGTTGCCGCCCGGGCGGTCCATCTTGTTGACGAAGGCGAGCCGCGGCACCTTGTAGCGGCGCATCTGGCGGTCGACGGTGATCGACTGGCTCTGCACGCCGGCGACGGAGTCGAGCACGAGGATCGCGCCGTCGAGGACGCGCAGCGCGCGCTCGACCTCGATGGTGAAGTCGACGTGGCCGGGCGTGTCGATGATGTTGATGTTGTAGCTCTCGCCCCCGGCGGTCTCCCACTCGCACCACGTGGCGGCGGACTGGATCGTGATTCCCTTCTCACGCTCCAGATCCATCGAGTCCATCTTCGCGCCCACGCCGGACTTGCCGCGGACCTCCTCGATCTTGTGGATCTTGCCGGTGTAGAAGAGGATGCGCTCGCTGAGCGTCGTCTTGCCGGAGTCGATGTGGGCGGAGATCCCGATGTTGCGAACCTTCTCGATCTGAGCCATGGCGGTGGAATTTCCTCGTGAAGCGGGGCCGGGGCGGCCCCTTTGAATAGGGGAAACGGGCGGCGAACGATACCCGGCGAAGTGGATTTTTCAATAAAAAAAGCGCTCGTCGTGCGACGGTGGCTCCTCCGCGCGCCGCTGCTGCCCGTCGGTGAGCTGCTGTGCGAATGCCTGCCAGCGACGGAAACGCACCGCGCCGCGCTCGCCCGGAGACCGGACGTGCGCGCCGCGCTCGCGCTGCGCGGCGCCGGCGATCCGGAGGTCGAAGACGCCTCGGCCGAACCGGTGCGCGGCGGCTCCGCGGCGGAGCGAACTCGCGCGCGCTACCTCGCGCGGATGGCGTGGCGGCCGACGCCGAGCGGCTTGATGGCCGGCGTGGCGGTGGGCGGGCTCGGCGAGGCGACGCTGCTGCGAAGCGGGCGGGCGCGGGTCCGGCTCGCGGTGGAGCGGGCGCGCCTGGCGACGATGGCGCGGGCGCTCCTCGACGACCCGGCGGTGCGCGAGCGCGTCGCGCTGCGGCACACGCCCTCGCTGCTGCGCGACGAGCGGCACGCGATGTGGCTCGGTCGCGGCGAGGGAGCGGAGGCACCGGTGGAGCGCGCGCCGATCGACCCGCTGCTCGACGCCGTGCTCGAGGCGACGGCGCGCTTTGCGCCCTGGCCGGCGGTGCGCGAGGCGGCGGCGTGGGCGCTCGGCGTGGACGACGCGGACGCGCTCGACGAGACGCTCCTCCAGATGCGCGACGGCGGCCTGCTGTGCGACGACCTGACGCCGCCGCTGCTCGGTCCGCCGCCGCTCGCGTGGTTCGCCGCCCGGCTGCGTCGTGATGCGCTCGCACCATTTCTCGAAGCCCCGCTCGACGCGTTGCTCCGACGGACGAGCGACATTCTTGATGCGGACGCGCCAACGCTTCCGGAGTTCGTGGTGCAATTGCGGAAGGAGCTGGCGGCGCTCCCGGGCGGAGGGCGCGGGGGCCTCGCGGCCACCCTCGAGCTGCGGCCGAGCAGCGCCACGCTCGCCCGCCCGGCGGTGGAGCGCGCCGCGGCGCTCGCCCCCCTCCTCTTCCGCCTCGCCAACGCGATCGCGCCGACCTGGGAGCGCGCCTCGTCCCCCGCGCTCGACGCCGCGGTGCAGGCGCTGCTCGAGGCGTACGAGCCCGGCGGCTTCGCCATCCCGGCGCTGGCGCTCGGGAGCTACGGCGTCGCGCTCGCCGAGTCGCCGCCACCGCTCGCGCAAGAGCTGCCGTCGCTGCCGCCGCCGTCGGGCGTCGAGCACGCCGCGATGCCGGCGGCGCTGCTGCGGCTGCTCGTCGAGCGCATCGCCTCGGGGGAACAAGAGGTGGCGCTCGGCGCGGACGAGCTCGACCGCGCGCTCCCGCCGGCCGACGTTCCGCCGACGTTCGAGCTGGTGCTGGCGCCGGCACGCGAGCCGCCGGGCACGCCGCCCGGGACGGGCTGGATGCTCGGTCTCCACGGCCCCGCGGGCGCCACCTGGGGGCGCTTCGCAGGCGCAGTGGAAGGGTTGGAGGCGGCGTTCGAAGAGCTGCGCGCCGTCGAAGCGAAGGCCCTCCCGGGCGTGGAGCTGCTCGACCTCGCGTGGGCGCCGAGCGACGCGCTCGCCGACGTTGCGGGCCACCCGCCGCTGCATCGCGGGGCGCTCGCCCTGTCCGATTGGCCCGTGGGCGCCGAGGCGGTGTGTCCGTCGGAGCTGGAGCTGGTGCTCGACGCGCGGCTCGGCGCCGAGGGGGTGAGCGGCGCGCCGGCGGCGCTCGGACTGCGACGCGCGGGAGGGGGCAAGGTGTGCCCGCTCGGGCGATCGCGGCTCCGCTCGACCACCGTCGCCGACGAGGGGATCCACCGGACGCTCGCGGGGTGGAGCCTGCAGCGCGCGGTGGCGCCGTGGGCGCTGCACCTCGGCCCGCTCGCCTCGCTTCCGCGCCTGCCGCGCGTGACCGTCGAGGGCTTCGTCGTCGCGCCGGCGAGCTGGCGCATCCCCGACGAGGTGCTGGCCACCTGCGTGGCGGGCGAGGGGGCATCCGCGATCGCGGCGTGGCGGGCGCGCGCCGCGGTGCCGCGGCTGGTGCAGGTGGGCTTCGAGGACCAGCTGCTGCCGCTCGACCTCGCGGCGCCCTCGGCGGCGGCGGAGCTGGCCCGCCCGGAGTACTGC
>JAJXSP010000449.1 GCA_021784515.1 Myxococcales bacterium
CGCGCGCGGCTGTACGATCACCTCCAGGCGCTGCCGCTCTCGTACTTCGACAAGCGCCCGGTCGGCGATCTGATGAGCCGCCTGGCCTCCGACGTGGACACGCTGAACCAGCTGCTGTCGCAGGGGCTCACGCAGCTGGTCGGCGCGCTGCTCGGGCTCATCGGGATCATCGTCGCGATGCTGGTGCTCAACACCCGCCTCGCCCTCGCCTGCTTCACCATCATCCCGGCGATGCTCGTGATGACGGCGGCGTTCGCCGCGCGCGCCCGCGCCGCCTACCGCAAGACGCGCGAGACCGTCGGCGACGTGACGGCGGACCTCCAGGAGGAGATCGTCGGCGTGCGGCAGGCGCAGGCCTTCAATCGCACCGACGTCAACATCGAGCGCTTCCGCGCGCGGAACGCGAGGAACCGCGACGCCAACGTCTCGGCGGTCGGCATCACCTCGGCCTTCTCGCCGTCGATCGACCTCCTCTCGACGCTGGCGACGGCGCTGGTGATTGGGTACGGCGGTCACCTCGTGTTCGCCGGGCGGCTCACCACCGGCCTCCTCGCCGCGTTCCTCATCTACGTGCAGCAGTTCTTCCGCCCGGTGCAGCTCGCGGCCGGCGTGTACACGCTCGCGCAGTCGGCGCTCGCGGGCGGCGAGCGGATCTACGGCATCCTCGAAGAGGCGCGCGAGCCGGCCGACGCCGACGACGCGGCGGCGCTCGGGCGCGTCGAGGGGCGCATCGACTTCGACGGCGTCTCGTTCGCGTACGACCCGGCGCACCCGGTGCTGCGCGACGTGAGCCTGGCGATCGCGCCGGGCCAGACGGTGGCGCTGGTCGGGAGGACCGGCGCCGGCAAGACCACCCTCGCCTCGCTGGTCCCTCGCTTCTACGACGTCACCGCCGGCACGGTGCGCGTCGACGGCCACGACGTGCGGAGGGTGACGCGGCGCAGCCTCCGCCGCCAGATGGCGATGGTGCTCCAGGAGCCGTTCCTCTTCTCCGGCACCATCGCCGAGAACATCGCCTACGCGAGCGCCGCGCGGGGCGAGCCGCTGCGCCGCGAAGAAGTGGAAGCCGCGGCGCGGGCGGTCTCCGCGCACGACTTCATCGCCGCGCTCCCGCAGGGCTACGACACGCCGCTCGGCGAGGCTGGCGGCAACCTCTCGCAGGGCCAGCGCCAGTTGATCGCGTTCGCGCGCGCTGTTCTCGCCGACCCGCGCATCCTCATCCTCGACGAGGCGACGGCGAGCATCGACACGCGCACCGAGGCGGCGATCCAGGCGGCGCTGCGGCGGCTGCTCGCCGGGCGCACCAGCCTGGTGATCGCGCACCGCCTCTCGACGGTGCGCGACGCCGATTTGATCGTGATGGTGGACGGCGGGCGCATCGTCGAGCGCGGCACGCACGACCAGCTGATCGCGAGGGGCGGCGCCTACGCCGATCTCTACCGGCGGCAGTTCCGCGAGGCGGGAGCGGTGGCGGCGGCGCCGGCCGCGGGCTGATCCGGGTCGCCGCGCGTCAGGACCAGCCCCGTTTGATCGGCCGCCCACCTTCGGCGATTCATTCGCGCGGGGGAAGAGAGGAGGGAGAGCAGATCAGAATGCGTAGCCGAGGCGCAGCTCCGCGCTCCACATATCCGGGCGAGCGCCGGTGTCGGTGAAGCTCTTGTTGGTGATGAGATCGTAGCCGCCGCGCATGTCGACCACTCCGTGCTTGCCGATGTAGCCCGCGATGCCGCCGGCGAAGGGCAGATCGACCGAGTTGGTCACGTGCGACAGCGAGTCGGCCGTGTTCCCCGACGGGGTGACGAAATTGCGGTGCAGGTTGGCCCAGCCGACGCCGGCGGTCACGTAGGGCTGCACGCGGCTGCGCGTCACGTTGAAGCGCGCGCTGCCGGTCAACGCCTGCGTGTAGACGTTGTCGGTGACCAGGCTGTCGCCGCCGCCGGCGGCGGTGCCGATGTAGCCGGCCTCGAAGGCGAAGTGCGAGCGCACGCCGAGGAGGTAGCGCACGTCCCAAGCGCCGCCCACCGCGCCGTTCTCGTCGGAGATGCGCGAGCGGGCGAAGTTGGACACGCCGCCACCGACGGTGAGCGACTGGTTCGAGGGTGAAAAGACCGGCCGCTTCGCGACCGGGCGCGGCGCCTCGGCCGCCGGCGGCGGCTGCTCGACCGGCGCCGACGGGGGCGGCTGGTAGACCGGCGCCGTCCCAGGCGGACAGCTCGGCTGTGCCTCGCCGCCCGGCATGGCTTCGGCCGGGGGCTCGTTCTGGGCCGCCGCGAGCGCCGGAGCGCTGCAGAACGCCGCGGCGCAACCGATCCCGAAAAGCATTCTTCGCATCGTTCCTCCTTTTCGTGGAGCGTGGAAGTTCCGTTGCCTGGGGAGTGCATCGACCGAGCCGCTGTCGCCTCGAAAGTTCCATTCAGCGAATGGAGTGAAAATGGCGGCGGAATAGCGTGTCGGAGGATCGGCGGACATCGTTCGCATCACGGATTCACAACGCGCTGCCGACGGTGACCCCGAGGTAGCTCGCGTTGCGGTTGGGATTGGCGTCGCCGTCGGCGGAGCGGAGGCGGTCGAATTCCCAGACCGCGCCGAGCGTGACGCGGCCGAGCTGAACGTGGCCGCCTGCCGACGCGCCCCACTCGATGCGCTCGGGGAGGTCGTAGACGATCGCGCGCGAGAGATACGCCGGGCGGAACTCCTCTCCATATTTCCCGGACGAAAAGAGGCCGCCGCGCGCGCCCTCCCAGGCGAGCGTGAGGAAGCCCGCGCCGAGCGCGCCCGTGCCATAGGCGTCGGCCCGCACCACCTGCATCGCGGCGGCGGGGCGGACCGAGAGGCCGTACCCGAGCGGCAGGCGCCAGCCGAGCTCGCCGCGCACCGCGGTGGCGTCGCGATAGAAGCTGGCGTCGATCTCGACGGTGGCGTCGCCCCACGGGCTGAGGCGCCCCACGACACCCGCGTGCTGGGAAATGCCGAAAAAGCCCGTCTGATCGTCGAGCAGGGAGTAATACAGCGACAGCCCGCGGCGGAGGTTGCCGACTCCCGCCTCGAGGTGGACGTCGTGCTGCGCGCTGCCGTGCGATTCGTCGCCCGGCGTGAGGAAGTCGGACAGCCGGTACGTCGCCGCAATCACCCATTGATCGAACAGCGTCAATCGCAGCGACGGCGCGAAGCTGAATGCGTAGTGCCGGGCCGGCGAATTCTGGTAGAGGTGCCCAATCAACGACGCGGCGGCGGCGGCGCGAACCGGCCGCGGCGGCGGGCAGGCGGCCATCCCCTCGGCGGCGCTCCGGTTTCGCGGCGTGGCGCCGGCGAGCGGCGCGAAGAGCGGGCGCGCCTCGTCGCAGCGGCCAAGGCGGGCGAGCGTCCAGGCGAGGCCGAGTCGTGCGTCCACCGAGTCCGGCGAGATGGCGCCCGCGCGGCGATACCAGTCCTCGGCGGCGACGAAGCGTCCGGCGCGGAAATCGATCCAGGCAATTTCGATCGCGAGGGCGTAATCATCGGGATAGCGCGCCGCCAGCGGCTCGAGCAGCGCGGTCGCGCGGGCGTGGTCGCCGCCGCCCACCAGCCGCTCCGCCTCGACGAATGCGTCGCGGATGACGTCGCCCGGCTCCGCGCCGTGCGCCGACGGGGCGAGCAGCAGCACGAGCGCGGCGCCAATCCCCGCTCGGCGGTCAAGGCCCACAGACGCCGCCGTGACAGGTGAGGTGCAGCATCGGGCAGTCGCCGTCGCCGTTGCAGGTGGGCGCGCACACCTTGGTTGGCAGGTTCGGCGGCTGGAAGCAGGTGCAATCGAGCGAGCCGGGCGGGCAGGCGCCGACGCAATCCTGCACCGTCATGCACGGCTTCGGCTCCATTCCACCGTCGGGCGGCGGCATCATTTTGCCCATGTCCGGCGGCGGCATCATTCCGCCCATGTCCGGCGGCGGCATCATTCCGCCCATGTCCGGCAGCGGCGTGATCCCGCACTGCCCCACTTCGCCATCGGGACGCTGACAGACCGCGCCGTGCGGACAGATTGGCGCGACGCAACAGAAGAGCGGCGCGGCCACCCGCTCGCACGTCATCGTGGCCGGCGCGCAGCCGAGGCCCGGCCCGCAGTCGCACGCGCCGTGGCAGGGGGAGCAGGGTCCGCCCGGCGGCGCGGCGAAGTCGGCGGCGGCATCGGACCCGCCATCGACCGACATCGCGTCACCGAGGCAGCCGCACCACGGCAGCACGGCGAGGAGGCAGACAATGCGATTCATTCGATTTGCTCCGCTGATTTGGAAAGAATGGCGTGACTCGCTCGCGCTGGGGGCCGCAGGCGAAGCGGCGCTACGGGATTGCCGCCCTGCCCTCCTTCGCGCTCGCCTGATCGGGCGCCACGGCCAAAACCCGGTTGAACTCCGCCGCCGCCTCCCTCGATTTACCCTGCTTGAGCAGGCTCCATCCGAGGCCGGTGCGCATCTCCACGCTCGCCGGGTAGGCCCCGAGCGCCTTGCGATACCACCCTTCGGCGTCGGCGAATCGCCCCTGCGTGTAATGGATGTAGGCGAGTCGGCTCTGCGCGGTGAAGTCGCCCGGCGCGCGCGACAGCACCTCGCGCCCGTGCGCCTCGGCCTCCTTCCACCGACGGAGCGCCATCAGCGGCAGCATCGCTCCGAGGCGCGGCTCGACCGCGCCCGGCTCGAGCTGGATCGCCGCCTCGTAGGCGGAGGCCGACTCGCTGAAGCGGCCGAGGAGGTAGCACAGCCAGCCCCGGCGGAGCGAATAGACGTAATCGTGGCTTTGGACCTTGTCGAGCGCGGCGAGCGCGCCGGCCGAATCGCCCGAAGACAGATCGGA
>JAJXSP010000450.1 GCA_021784515.1 Myxococcales bacterium
CAGGTGATCACGCCCTCCAGCGCCTCGACCAGCGCGCCGTAGAATTCGTCCTTCGCCGCGTCGTCCGCGTGCGCCCGCCGCTCGGCCGCCTCGTCGACGACCGCGCGCAGCCCGCGCCGCACCACCCGCTGAAAGTCGGGGATGCAGTGCGAGATCGTGTTCGGCTTCGACGCGAGGAAGAAGACGAGGTGCTCGAGCAGCTCGAGCGCGGGGGCGTGGTGCCGCTGGCCGGAGGCGCGCTCGCCCTCGGCGTAGAGCGTGGCGCGCGTGCGCTCGAGGATGGTGTCGCGGATCCAGCGCGGGAAGATCGCGCCGTCGAGCTCATCGGCGTCGGCGGCGCGGATCGCGAACGGGTTTCGCGCGCGCGCGGAGAGCGTCCACAGCTCCGGCCACAGCGTGAGCGCGAGCAGCTCGGGGTACAGCGGAACGCCCTTCCACTTCGAGGTCGTGGCGCCCGCGAAGGGCGAGCGGTCCACGACGGAAAACGGCTCGGGCCCGCGCGCGCAGGCGCGCTCGTGGCGCACGATCGGCGTGCGCTCGCCGAGCACGAAGCGGTGGCAGCGCGCCTTATCGAGCGGCGAGATGGTCGCCCGCCCGAGGAGCCCCTGCTCGACGTGGAAGCGTGTGACCAGCCGCGCCCGTTCGACGCACACCTCCGGGATGGCGCGGAACCAGTCGGCGCGCGCCGCGGCGAGCGCCGGCGAGAGCGTCGCGTCGCGGAGCGCCGGATCGGCGAGCGTGATCCCCATCGGCGCGCGAGCATCGCGTGCGCCGCGCGCGCGGGTCAAGGATAGCCTGCTCGTGCAAGTCACTCTCGGTTGCAGCCACAACCGCTGCCGCTTCTGCGCGATGTACCGGCAAAAGCGCTTCTTGCCCAAGCGGGCTGCGACGCCGGTTTACGGCACCGGGGTGTTCAGCTCGATCGGGAGATCGATGACGCCGCTGCCATGGAGGTCGTAGTTGCGGCACGGCTGATCCCCCATGTCCCCGACGACGTCGAACCGCACGTCACCGCTGTCAGGCGCGGGCGCGGCGAGCGACGCGTTGCCGTTGCAGTCCATGAACGCCATCAGCGCGTACTGGCCGTCGGCCGCCGAGAGGCCGTAGCTCGTCGCGGCGTTTCCGGCGACGGTCAGCTCCTGGCTCTCCACCGTCTTCGTCCAGTCGCCGCACGCCTGCGAGAGGACGACGAACACCTTCACCGACGCCGGCATCCCCGCGCAGGCGCGGGTGACGATGACCTTCCCCGACAGCGCCCAGGTCGCGGGAAGGTCCGCCGGCGACGCCGCGTCGGCGGGTGTGGCCGCGTCGGCGGGCGCGGCCGCATCCTGCACGTGCGCGGCGTCGGCGAGCGAGGCATCGGGCGATCCGGCGCCACCGCAGCCGCCGGCGAGGAGGGCAACGGCGAGGACCGCAGGGATTCGGCGAGCCGGCGAAACGAATTGCATTGCAATGCTCCTGATTGGCGATTGACCGACCGTGGAGCGTGCGCTCGGACGCACCGCCGGTCAATGCCGTCCCCGCCGCCGCCGGATCGCGATGTCAGTTCGGCGGAGTCCCCGTTTCGAGCTGGAGCCGCCGGTCGAGGATTCCCAGGATCGCCCGCAGCTGGGTGACCAGCTCGTAGAGGTGGCGGGCGTCGCTGAGAGGGACCGCCGACGGCTTCATCCGGGCGACGGTGGGGAGCACCTCGGCGGCGCGCGTCCGGGCTTCGGCGACGCGGCGCGGGGTGGGCTCGTCGAGGGCGGCGTGCGCGAAGGCGAGGGCGCGCTCCGCCATCCGGTGTACGGCCTGCGCGGTCATCATGGGAAATGGATCTCCTTTCCGGGTTGGACGCTCGACAGCGGGCCTCGGTTTGCTCGCCGCGGAGCGCTCGAATGCCTGATCAACGGCGCCCGACCAGCGTCCATTCCCGTCGCCGACCGCGCTTCACGAATCTTTACGGAGACCAATCAACTCCCGTCGCGCCGATTGTATTTCCGGCGACTCCCGCAAAGCCCCGAGTCACAAAGCCGGCGCAATCGACGTCAGACTCGTGGTTCGCCCTTTTTCGCCTACTCTGGCACCGCCCTCGTCGCTGATGCTTCGTTGCTCCTCGGTCACTTGCACCCGGCAAGCTCCATCGTCGCGCCGCGCCTCACCAACGATGACGACGCCTCGCGACGGCGAAAAAGGGCGAACCACGAGTCAGAGCGTCCTCTTCAGCGTCGTGACGGCGAGCGCCGCCATGGCGAGGCCGAACACGATCAGGTAAGCCACGCTGGTGGCGGCCGCCTGGAGGTCGCCGCTGCGAAACAGGATGGCCTTCAGCGCGGCGATCGAATGCGTCTCCGGATCGACGACCGCCACGACGCGCAGCCAGGCGGGGAAGCTCTCGATCGGGTAGAGCGCGCCGCTCGGAAAGAACAGGATCACGTTGAGGAACCCGCCGAGCATCTGGCCGACGCGCGGGTGGTTGGCGCGCCCGAGCGCCGCCATCATCATCGCCAGCAGCCCGAACGTGGTCAGGAACAGCACCAGGACGAGCGCGACCCAGCCGAGCGGCCCGCCATGGACGCGCCCGCCGGTGAGGAGGAGGCCCGCCGAGAGCACCAGGGCGCTCGAGGCCATCGTCACGACGGTGCCGCTGCCCAGCACGCCGAGCGCGATGTCGAGGCGGGTGAGCGGCGTGGAGAGGTAGCTCTCGTGCACGCCGAGGAAGCGGTCCATCACGAGGTTGAAGCCGCCCGCGAGCATGCTGCCGATGAAGATCGCCATCACCACCACCGCCGGGACGAGCGAGGTGTCGTAGTCCACGCGCGGGTAGATCTCCTGCGGGCGCACCTCCGCGGGGCCGAGGTGGCGCTCGAAGCGGGCGAGCGGGCTTTTGACCGCCGGCAGCGTGGCGGTCACCGCGGCGACCAGCGCGGCCGAGGCGACCGCGTCGACGTTGTCCACGTACAGCCCGATCGCCGCGTTGCGCCCGCGCGCGAGATCCGACGAGAAGTGCGGCGGCACCACCACGAAGCCGGCGAGCCGGCCGCGGCGCAGCGACGCGAGCGCGCCCTCCGCGTCGGTCTCCCGCACCAGGCGCACGGTCTTCGGGCCGCGCTCGAGCGCCTGGAGCGCGCCGATGAACTCGCGCGCCTCGGGCCCCTGGTCGAAGGCGACCACGCCCAGCGGCAGCCGCTCGATCGGCCCCTGCAGGGAGTTGCCGAGGATGATCAGGTAGACGAGCGGCATCAGGATCGCGCCGAACAGCGTCATCGGGTTGCGCAGCATCCGGCGCAGGTCGCGCTCGAAGACCGCCAGCACGCGCGTGATCACGTGAACCGCCTCGGCAGCGACGAGCGGCGCGCCTCGCTCGCGGCGGCGCGCCCGTCGCGGATGGAGCGCCCCGTGATCTGGATGAAGACGTCCTCGAGGCTGACGCGGCTCATGGCCGCGGCAGTGACGGTGCGCCCCTCGCGCGTGATCGCCTCGACGAGGCGGGGGAGGATCCGGGCGCCGTCGTCGGCGCGCACGACCAGCCGCGCATCCTCGCGATCGATCCGGCGCACGCCCGGGAGGGCGCCCATCGCGGCGGCCAGCTCTTCGGAGGCGGGTCCGTCGAGCGTGACGTCGAGCGTGTCGGAGCCGGGCACCGAGGCCTTGAGCTGGGCGGGCGAGCCGACCGCCACGACGCGCCCGTGGTCGATGATCGCCACGCGATCGCACAGCGCCTCCGCCTCGTCCATGTAGTGCGTGGTGAGCGAGATGGTGAGGCTGTCGCCGCCGTGCAGCTCGCGCAGGAGGTCCCAGATCGTGCGACGGCTCTGCGGGTCGAGGCCGATCGTCGGCTCGTCGAGGAACAGCAGCCGGGGACGGTGGATGAGGCCGCGCGCGATCTCCAGGCGTCGTCGCATGCCGCCCGAGTAGGTGCTCACGAGATCGCCGCGGCGCTCCCACAGCTCGACGCGCCGGAGCAGCTCCTCGATCCGCGCGCGCCGGCGCTGCCGCGGCACCTCGAAGAAGCGGGCGTAGATGTCGAGGTTCTCCCAGCCGGTGAGGTCGAGGTCGGAGGTGAGCGCCTGGGGCACCACGCCGATCGCGCGGCGGAGCGCCACCGGGTCGCGGCGCACGTCGACCCCGGCGACGAAGGCCTCGCCGGAGGTGATGCGCGAGAGGCCGGTGAGCATGCGGATCAGCGTCGTCTTGCCGGCGCCGTTCGGGCCGAGCAGGCCGAACAGCTCGCCCTCCTCGACGGTGAGGTCGACCGCGTCCACCGCGACGAAATCGCCGAAGCGGCGCGTCACCTTTTGCGCCTCGATCGCCGCGCTCACCGCCGGCCCCGCGCGCCGGGGACGATCACCTCGGCGGTCATCCCGGGGCGCAGCTCGAGGGCGATCGCGTCGAGGCCGGCGCGCACGCGGAAGGTCCGCACGTCGGGCCGGCCGCGCTTGACGTCGCGGTTGATCGCGAACTCCGCCTCGGCGCCGATCTCGATCACGTGCGCGGCGAAGCGGCGGCCGCGGATCGCGACGACCCGCACATCGACCGGATCGCCGACGCGGAGCGCGCCGAGGTCGGTCTCCTCCACGTCGATGCGCACCCACTGCCGGCCGAGGTCCTCGACGGTGACGACCGGCGTGCCCGGGGCCGCCCACTCGCCGGCCTGGAGGTCCTGCTCGGCGACCAGCCCGTCGAAGGGGCTGCGGATCTCCGCCTGCGCGAGCTGCGCCCGCGAAAGGGCGAGCGCCGCCTCGCTGGCGCGCACCGCGGCCTGCGCGGTCCGCACCGCCGCCAGCGCCGCCGACACTCGCCCGCTCGTCGCCAGGCGCGTCGCCCCGAGCGACGCCACC
>JAJXSP010000033.1 GCA_021784515.1 Myxococcales bacterium
TCGAAGGTGGCGGTGGCCGCCGCGGGCGTGCCGGGGAGCCCGAAGAGCAGGCGCTCACCGACGAGCGCGAAGCCGCACGGCCGCCCGGGCCGCATCCCCACGCCCCAGAAGCGCTCGCGCGCACCGAGCGCCGCGGCGGCCTCGCGCACCCGATCGCGCTCGCCCACCGACGAGCCGCCGATGGTGATCACCACCACCGCCCCGTCGAGCGCCTCGGCGACGCGCGCCTGGATCAGCTCGGGCCGATCGGCCACCACGGTGAGGCCGCTCGCCAGCGCGCCCGCCTCCCGCGCCAGCGCGGCGAGCGCGTGGCTGTTGCTCTCCACGACCACGCCCGGCCGCGCCTCCTCGACGGCGACCAGCTCGTCGCCGGTGCCGAGGATGGCGACCCGCGGCCGGCGCGCCACCGGCACCGCCGCGAAGCCGAAGCTGGCCAGAAGGCCGATCATCGACGCGTCGATCGTCGCGCCGCGCTCGACGAGCGCGCGACCGGCCGAGGCGTCCTCGCCGCGCCGCCGCACGTTCGTCCCGGGCGCGACGGGCGCCGTCAGGAGCACCTCGTCGCCGTCGGCGCGGGCCAGCTCCTGCTTCACCACCGCGTCGGCGCCCGGCGGCACGGCGGCGCCGGTCATGATCCGCGCCGCCTCGCCCGCGCCGACCGTGAGGCGCCCGGCCGAAATAATCTCGCCAACTGGGCCGCCGATCCATCCCGCCCGGCCCACTTCTCGGCCTTCGGCCTCCCCATCCTTCGGTGGGGCCCCAGCCTCGTCGGTCACTTGCAGAGAGCAAGCTCTCTCCTCGCGCCTCGCCGGATCGGGCGCCTCGACTGCCGAGAATGGCGACATTATTTCGGCCGGGCGCCTGACGTCCGCGCCTCGCCGCTCGTCGCCCGCGAAGATCCGTCCGACCACGCGCAGCCGTGCCGGGCGCTCGTTGCAGGCCGCGGCGGTGTCGGTCGAGCGCACCGCCCAGCCGTCCATCGCCGAGGCGTCGAAGGGCGGCAGGTCCCAGCGCGCGCGGAGGTCGATCGCCGGCACGCGGCCGGTCACCTCGTCGAGCGGCGCTTCCTCGGCGCCGAGCGGCCGCGCGGCGTCGAGCACTCGGCGCAGCGCCTCGTCGAGCGGGATCATTTCTGGATGCGCACGCCGAGCTCGGCGGGGCCCGAGGTGTCGCGCGGGAAGTAGCGGGTGCACCACGCGCTCAGCACGCCGAGCTGCTCGGCGACCGGCGCCTCGCCGAGCCCGGGCAGCGCGCGCACCAGCTCGACGCCGACGGCGAACCAGCCGCGCACCACGGCGATGAACCCGTCTCGCTGCCCGTCGCTGCCGCGCGCGGCGATGCCGAAGGGCTGCACCACCACGCATGACATGGGCATCCAAGCGATCATCGTGGCGACCCTCTTCGCCGGGGCGGCGCGCGCCGACGAACCGGCGCAGCCCGCCCCGGGGTCTTCGTCGCCGTCGGCGCGCTGGGAGCGCTCACGCCGCAAGACCGGGTGGTCGCCCAGATCGACCTGCCCTTCGTGTTCTGACCAAGGAGGAGACGATGTCCACCGAATCGCAGCCCACCTGCGTCACCGAGTACCTCAGCGAGGATCACCGCCGCCTCGACGCCATCCTCTCCGAGGCGCTGCTTCTCACCGAGCAGCCGGCCACCGTCGCCGACGCCGCGCGCCGCTTCGGCCAGTTCCGCAGCGGCCTCTTGCGCCACATCGAGATCGAGGAGCAGATCCTCTTCCCCGCCTTCGAGGAGGCGACCGGCATGTCCGGCGGCGGCCCGACGATGGTGATGCGGATGGAGCACAAGTCGATCCGCGAGCTGCTCGATCGGATCGACGGCGCGCTCGCGCGCGGCGAGGGCTCGGAGGCGTCGTGGGGCATCGAGGAGCTGGTCGACCTGATGGGCGGCCACAACGGCAAGGAGGAGCACGTCCTCTACCCGATGAGCGACGAGATCGCCGGCGACGCCGACGCGCGCGCCGCGCTGGTGGCGCGCATGCGGCGGTCCTGACCGGCACGCGGAAACGGCGCGCCGGATGCTTCGATGCCAGGTATGCCGTCCAAGGTCAACTTCCTCGGTCACGCCGTCCACCCGATGCTGGTGGCCTTCCCGATCGGGTTGCTGACGATGGTGCCGGTGTTCGACATCGCGCGCTTCGCCACCCACGACCCGATGTTCGGGGACGTCTCCTTCTGGATGCTCACGTGCGGGGCGGCCGGGGCGCTGCTCGCCGCGCTGCCTGGCCTGGTGGACTTCCTCGGCATCCCGGGAGGCACGCGAGCGCAGCGCGTGGCGCTGACCCACCTGGTGGTCAACCTCACCGCCGCGCTGCTCTTCATCGCCAGCTGGCTCATCCGGCTCACGGTCGGCATCCCCGTGATTGGCGTGGCGGCGTTCGTGGTCGGGCTGGCGGGCCTGTGCGCGCTCGCCGTCGGAGGCTGGCTCGGCGGAGAGCTGGTCGAGCGGCACGGTCTGACGGTGAGCCCGCAGGCCAACCTCGACGCCTCCTCGTCGCTGACCCCGACGCCGACGCCGTTCGGGCCGCGCCCGACTTCGCCGCAGCCGGTGTGAGCCGCCGGCGGGCGTTTTTGCGATGCCGGCCGCCGAGCCCGGCGCGACCGCGGTCGTCACCACCGCCGTCGGCGTGCTTCTCGGGCTGAGCGCCGCGCTGACCTTCCCGGCGCGGCGCGCCCGCGTCCCGATCTCCCTCCTCTACCTCGGGCTGGGGATGCTGGCCGGCGCCGAGGGCGTGGGCGCCGTCGTGGCGATCGATCCGCGCCTCCTCGTCCGCATCGGCACCGTCAGCCTCGCGCTGATCCTCTTCGACGGCGGCCTGCGCACGCCGGCGCGCGACCTGCGGAGGGTGCTGGCGCCGTCGATCGTCCTCGCCACCGGCGGAGTGGTGCTCACCGCGGGCGCCCTCGCGCTGGCCGGCCACCTCCTCGGCGTGCCGACGCCGAGCGCGCTCCTCGTCGGCGCCGCGGTCTCCTCGACCGACGCCGCGGCGGTGTTCGCGGCGCTGCGCGGGAGCGGCCTCGCGCTGCGCCGGCGCCTCAGCCTCACCGTCGAGCTGGAGTCGTCGCTGAACGACCCGACCGCGGTGCTCCTCACCCTCGCCGCGACGCACTTCCTGCTCGGCGAGCGGCCCTCCGCCGCGGCGCTGGTCGGGTTCGCGGTGCGGCAGCTCGGGGTCGGGCTCGTCGGTGGGCTGTTCGTGGGCGCGGCGGGTCGCGCGCTGCTGCGGCGCGCGGGCCCGATCCACGGCCTGATCCCCGTGCTCACCACCGCCATCGCGCTCACCGCCTTCGGGTTGCCGACGCTGCTCGGCGGCAGCGGCTTCCTCGCGGTGTTCGTCGCCGGGCTCGCCGTCGGCGCGGGCCACGTCCCCTACCGCGCCGGCGTGCTCCGCGTGCACGACGCGATCGCCTGGTTCGGGCAGGTGGGGATGTTCCTGCTCATCGGGCTGGTGATCGCTCCCGGGCGCCTCGCGCGGGCCGCGCCCGACGGGATCGCCCTCGGCCTGCTCCTCGCGCTGGTGGCGCGGCCGCTCGCCACGCTGCTCTGCCTGCTGCCCGCGCGCTACCCTCCGCGCGAGGCGCTCCTCGTCGGTGCGGCGGGCCTGCGCGGCGCGGTGCCGGTGGTGCTCGCCTCCTTCCCGCTGCTGGCCGGCGTGCCCGGCGCGCAGCGGGCGATCGACGTCGTCCTCGTCGTCAGCCTGGTCAGCGCCTTCGTCCCCGGCGCCACGCTGCCGTGGATCACGCGGCGCCTCGGCGGGCTCGCCAAGGGGCCGCCCGAGGAGCCCCCCGCGCTCGAGATCGCCGTCGGCCACCCGCTCGACGGCGACCTGCTCTCGTTCACCGTGCACGCGGCCTCGGCGGTGGCGGGCGCCGCGATCGGCGACCTCTCGCTCCCCGAGCACGCGACGGTGGTGCTGGTGTTGCGCGGCGGCACGCTGCTCGGCGCCCGTTCCGAGACGGTGCTGCGCCCGGGCGATCACGTCACCGTGTCGTGCCGCCCCGACGAGCGCGACCTCGTGCTGCTGCTGTTCGGGCAGACCGGCGAGGAGTGATCCCGCGGTTCGGGAGAGGAGGGTGGCGCTTTACAGTCGCCGCTCGCGGGGCGTACGCTCTGCGACCATGAACCCCGTCAACGGCTCGCTCACCCAGGTGGTCAATCACGCCGACTCGGCCGACTCGTGGTCGGTCAAGACGGCCTCCGTCGCCCACAACCAGCAGAAGGTCGAGGGCGCCGACGCGGTGAAGTTGATCGAGCAGGCCGCGCCGCCCGCGCCCCCCGCGCCGGAAGAGGGCAAGGGCCAGCACATCAACGTCTACGCCTGAGCGTCAGCGCGACGCGGCCGCCTTCTGCACCATCTGAAGGCTGTTCACCGTCGCCACCAGCCGATCGCGCTCGCCGTCGGTGAGCCCGCTGAACTCGAGGTTCGAGCGGGCGGTGCCGTCGGAGTCGGGCCACGAGGCGAGCACCACCGCGCGTACGTCGAACCGCGCGCTGCCGCCGAGGGTGAACGAGGCGCGCGAGAGCAGGCCCACCGGTAGCGGTGCGCGCGTCACCACCTGGGCGCCGCCGCCGCTCACGTCGACGAGGCGCGCCCGCACCTCGCGCGGCATCGCCGGCGCCGGCCACGCCGGCAGCGGCCGCAGCACGATCGGTCCGTTCGTCTTCACCCGCACGAACTCGCGCTGTTGGACGCGCCGTGGCTCCTCGTCGTGGTCCAGCACGACGTTCCAGCGGTCGTTCGGACCGGGCTGCTGCTCGACGACGCGGCAGCGCAGCTCGTAGCGCGCGTCGCGGGCGTGGGCGAGGTTGAGCGTGAGACGCTCGCCCGTCGCCACCTGGAGCGGCGCGTCCATCTCGATGGAGAGCGCGCTCTCGCTCACGTCGAACACCTGCGCGTGCTGGCCCAACACGTCCACCGCGATGCCCGGCGCCAGCTCGCGCGTCGTGAGGAGCGGGGCGTGCGTCGGCAGCCGATCGAAGCCGAGCGCGTGGCGCACCGCGCGGAGGCGCAGCAGCCGCTCCGGCCCGCCCGGCTCGAAGGGCGACCACGGGCCGCCGATCGCCTGCGCGGTCGCGCGCTCGAAGAGGCCGAGGTTGGTGAGGAGCGGCATCCGCGCGCAGCCGGCCAGCGTCGCCAGCTCGGCCAGCAGGCGGAGGTCGTCGTCGTCGAGGCCGCGCTCCTCGGCGAAGCGCCGCAGCTCGGAGCGCCGCCGCAGGATGCGCTGCACGATCCCGTAGACATGGAGCGACAACAGGACCCCGAGGAGCGCCAGGATCCCGATCTCGATGCCCCTCGCCTCCTGCCGCCCCTCGACGAAGGTGTGGTTGATCGACTGGAAGAGCTCGCCCATCGCGGCCGGGAAGATGCGACGGGGCGCCCGCTGCCGTCAACGGTGGGCTACTTCAGATCGAGCGCGGCGATTCCGGGCAGGAACTTGCCCTCGAACATCTCCAGCGAGGCGCCGCCGCCCGTCGAGACGTGGGTCACCTTGTCCTCGAACCCGAGCTGGCGAACGGCCGCCGCGGAGTCGCCGCCCCCGACGATGGTCGTGGCGCCGCGGGCGGTGATGTCGGCGAAGGCGCGCGCGACGGTGATCGTGCCCTCGTCGAAACCCTTGATTTCGAACACGCCCATCGGACCATTCCACAATGCGGTCTTCGCGGCCGCGAGGCGCTCGGCGTACAGCGCGCGCGTGCGGGGCCCGATGTCCACGCCGATCCAGCCATCCTCGAGGGTGTCCACCACCTTCGTCGGCGCGCCCGGGGCCACCTTCTGCACCACCACGTGGTCGACGGGGAGGACCAGCCGCTTGCCGCGCGCGCGGGCGAGGTCGAGGATCTCCTGCGCCATCTTGAGCACCGGCTTCTCGTTGCCCTTCTTGTCCACCACCACCGTCTCCACCCTCGAGGAGCCCACCGGCTGCCCCATCGCCTTCAGGAAGGTGTAGGCCATCGCGCCGCCGACGAGCACCTCGTCCACCACGGCGAGCAGGTTCTTGATCACCGCGATCTTGTCACTCACCTTGGCGCCGCCCAGCACCGCGACGAAGGGGCGGCCCGGGCTGACGAGCGCCCGGTGAATGACCTCCACCTCCTTCTTGACGAGGGCGCCCGCCACTCCGCCGCCGAGGAGCTTCGGCACGCCGGTCATCGAGGCGGCGTCGCGGTGGCTGGTGCCGAAGGCGTCATTGACGTAGACGTCGGCCAGCGAGGCCAGCTCGCGGGCGAACTTCTCGTCATTGGCCGACTCGCCTTTGTAGAAGCGCAGGTTCTCGAGGAGCGCCACCTCGCCGTCGCCCAGCGACGCGACCGCCCGGCGGGCCTTTTCGCCGACGCAATCGGGGACGAACGTCACCGGCTTTCCGAGCAGCTCGCCGAGGCGGGTGGCGGCCGCCTGGAGGCTGAATTCGGCCTCGTAGCCCTTTTCGGCGGGTCGCCCGAGGTGGCTGGCCAGAATCACCTTCGCGCCCGCGTCCATCGCCTTGCGAATGGTGGGGAGCGCCGAGACGATGCGGAAGTCGTCGGTGATCTTCCCTTGCTCCATTGGGACGTTGAAGTCGACGCGAATGAAGACGCGCTTTCCCCGGAGCGCGAGGTCGTCGATCGTCTTCAGGGTGATGTCGTCGCCGGCGTGGAGCCCGAGCTTCGCGATGTGGAGCGTCAGATCGGCGACGCGGTTGGAATAGCCCCATTCATTGTCGTACCAGCTCACCACCTTGAAGAAGCGCTTCTCGCCCTTCAGGTTGTTCTCCAGGGTGGCCTTCGAGTCGTAGATCGACGAGCGCTGGTCGTGGACGAAGTCGGTGGAGACCAGCTCCTCGGTATTGACGCCGAGGATGCCCTTCAAATAGGTTTCCGAGGCATTCTTGAGCAGGCGGTCGATCTCCTCGATCGAGGTGTCGCGCGCGGCGCGGAAGGTGAGATCGACCACCGACACGTCGGGCGTCGGCACGCGGAACGACATCCCGGTCAATCGGCCGCGCACGGCCGGGATCACCTCGCCCACCGCCTTGGCCGCGCCGGTCGTCGACGGGATGATGTTCACCGCCGCCGCGCGCCCGCCGCGCCAGTCCTTCCTGCTCGGCCCGTCCACCGTCTTCTGGGTGGCCGTGTAGGCGTGAATCGTGGTCATCAGGCCGGTCTCGATCCCGATTCCCTCCTTCATCAGAACGTGCACCAGCGGCGCCAGGCAATTGGTGGTGCACGAGGCATTGGAGACGATGTGGTGCTTTCGCGGATCGTATTCGCCGCCATTGACGCCGAGCACGATCGTCTTCACGTCCACGCCCTTGCCGGGTGCGGTGATGATCACCTTCTTGGCGCCCGCGGCGAGGTGCCCGCGCGCCGCGTCCGCCTCGGTGTAAAGGCCGGTCGACTCGATCACCAGATCCACGCCGAGCGCCTTCCACGGCAGGAGCGACAGGTCCCTCGGCGCCGGCAGGCAGCGGACGCGGCAGCCGTCGACGAGGATGAGGTCGTCCTCCTTCAGCTCCGGCCGGCTCTTCTCCGTCGCCAGCGTCCCGCGGAAGCGGCCGTGCACCGAGTCGTACGCGAGCTGGTAGGCGAAGTAGTCGGCGTCGGTGGAGACGTCCACCACCGCGACGAGGTTGACCTCCTTTCCGAGCACGCTTTTCTCGTGCATGGCGCTCAGCACCTGCCGTCCGATGCGGCCGAATCCGTTGATGGCGACGTTGACCATGAATGTCCTCTCTGGAAAATGCGGGTCTTGTTGCCGAGTGGCTACCGCATTCGGGGCACGGCAGGCAACGGGATTCCGGGGACGAAGAGCCTTGACCCCGGGGGAGCCCCCGGCGACGCTGCGTCCCAAGAAAAGGAGCAGACCATGGCATTCCCGATCCCGGTCACCCTGATGTACGGCGGCGCGTGCGGCCTGCTCGTCACCGGCCTGGGCGCGTACGTCAGCGCGTCGCGCGGCAAGTTCAAGTCGTTCATCGGCGACGCGCCGCCGCCCGAGCTGCAGCGGATCATCCGCGCCCACGGCAACGCCTCGGAGTGGGTGCCGCTCGGCGTGCTCCTGCTCCTGCTCCTCGAGGTCTCCGGCCTCGGCAGCCTGCCGCTGCACCTGCTGGGCGGCGGCTTCCTTTTGGCGCGCCTCCTCCACGCGATGGGAGTGATCGGCAAGAGCCCGCTCTCCGCCGCCGGCGCCGGGCTCAACTACCTCGCCGTCGGAGGGATGGCGATCTGGGCGATCGTCCGCCACTTCCCGATCGGTTGATTCCGCGTTCCGCCCTCCGCGCGTCGCACTGGACGCCATGCGCGCCCGCGATCCGCGCGCTACCCTCACTCGGTTCCAAGGAGGACACGCATGGCCCCCATCACCATCGGAGCGCGCGGCCCCGGCGAGGACGGAGACGCGGTGGCGGCGCTGGCCGCCTGCCACGGACGGATCCGGAGCTTCGCCGCGACGGCGCGCCGGCTCGCCGAGGCGGACGCCTCGGTGCCCGCCTCGGAGATCGCCGCCGCCGCCCAGGCGGTGCACCGCTACTTCACCGTCGGACTGCCGCTGCACGTCCTCGACGAGGAGGAGTCGCTGCGGCCGCGGCTCGTCGCAGCGGTGGGCGCGGCGCTCGACCGGATGAGCGCCGAGCACCGACGGATCGAGGACGCCCTGCAGGCGCTCGTCCCGACGTGGGAGGAGCTGCGCGCGCGGCCCGGGGCGCGCCTCCGCGACGAGGCGCTCGTGCGCGCGGCGCGCGATCTGGAGGCGCTCCTCGAGGCGCACCTGGTCGCCGAGGAGAGGGAGATCTTCCCGGCGCTCGGGCGGCTGCCGGCCGCCCTGCGCACGACGATCCGCGAAGAGCTCCGCGCGCGGAGGAGATAGTGGCCGCCGGCAGCGTGCGACGGGAGCCGTTCCGGCTGATGTTCCCCGTCGGCGTGCTCCTCGCGTGGGCGGGCGTGGCGCCGTGGGTGCTGTTCGGGACGGGGGTGATGCGGCCGTGGCCCGGCATCTACCACGCGCTGACGATGACGCAGGCCTTCCTGCTGTCGATCGCCATCGGGTTCCTGACGACGATGATCCCGCGCCGGATGCGGGCCGCACCGATCTCGCGCGTCGAGCTTTCGCTCTGCGTCGCGGGCGTGCTGGCGATCCCGCCGTTTTCGGCGCTCCAGTGGTACGCGCCCGCCGAGGGCGCGGCGCTCCTCGTGATGATCGTGCTCTCGCAGTTCGCCATCCGGCGGCTCCTCCAGCGCAAGGCCGAGGCACCGCCGACGCCGCCGTCGTTCGTGTTCGTGCCCGCCGCGCTCGTCGCCGGCGTCGTCGGGGCGTCGCTGATCCTCGCCTCGGCGCTCGGCGGCGCGGCGTGGGCCTTCGCGCTCGGGCGCTCGCTGGTGCAGGAGGGCGTGCTGCTCGCGCTGGTGCTGGCGCTGTCGCCGCTGCTCACGGGGCTGGTGCTGCGGGGCGCCGCGCCCGAGGTGCGCCAGCCGCAAGCCGGTCGCGCGATGCTCCTCCACTCCGTCGCCGCGCTTTTGGTGCTGGCCAGCTTCCCGCTCCAGATCTTCGGCTCGCTGCCCGCCGGCTTCGCGCTCCGCGGCGCGGTCGCCTTGATCGAGGTGATCGTCGCGGGCGGCGCCCTCACCGTCGCGACGGAGCCGGGGCTGCACCGCAAGCTCTACCGGCTGTCGCTCCTCTTCGTCCCCGTCGGGCCGCTCGCCGCCGCCGCCGCGCCGGCGCTGCGCGTGCCCGCGCTCCACTTCACCTTCGTCGGGGGCTTCTCGCTGATGGTGTTCGCGGTCTCGTCGCACGTCGCCTTCCTGCACACCGGGCGCGAGGCGCTGGCGCGCCGCTGGCCGTGGCCCGTCGTGGCGGTGGGCCTGCTCACCCTCGCCGCTACCGCCGCGCGCGTCACCGCCGAGCGCTTCGGCGACCACTACTTCGAGGCGCTCACCGTCGCCTCGTCGCTGTGGATGGGCGCGGCGCTGGTGTGGGGGCTGTACCTGATCGCGATGATCGCGCGGCCGCCCCGCGAGCGGAGCGCCTGATCGCGATGGCGAAGGAGCGCCGGTTCTCGCTGCCGCACGAGCACGGGGGCTACCTCACCCTCGCCGGCAGCGTCGCGGTGGGGGCGCTCGAGGCGCCGCGGCCGTCGGTGGCGATCGGCCTGGGGCTGGCGCTCGCGGCGGCGTTCTTCGCGCGTGGTCCGCTCGAGCAGCGCGCGGGGAAACGCGGGCGCTTCGACCGTGCGCTCCTCGCGGCGCTGCTCCTGCTCGCGGTGATCGGCGGCCTCGTCGCCGCGCCGGCGGGGGCGGTGGCGTGGCTGGCCGTCGCGCTCCCGGCGCTGCTCGTCGGCTCGTCGCTGCTCGCGCGCATGCGGAGGCTCCACCGCCACCCGCTGTTCGAGCTCTCCGGGATGGGCTTCCTCGGCGCCTGCGCCGGGTTGCTCGCGTGGGCGGGGGGCGCGCCCTGGCCGACGGCGGCGACGGCGGCGATCGCCTGCGCCGCCAACGCGGTGGCCGCGGTGCCGCTGGTGCGATCGGAGCTGCGGCCGCGCGAGCGCACCTTTTCGGCGCGCGCCGAGCTGGCGGCGGTCGCGCTGTGCGTCGTCGGTGCGCTCGTCATCGCGGCGCTCCCTCCCGTCGCGCCGTCGGGCGCGGCCCTCCTTTCGCGCGGGGGGCGATCGCTCGCGCTCGTGCCGCGGCTGGTGGCGATCCTCCAGCGGCGGCTCGCGCCGCTCACGCTCTCTCCGACGTCCGTGGGGCTGCGCGAGACGGGGATCCTCGTCGCGACGGTGGCGCTGCTGGTGATTCACGCGTAGCCACTGCCGGGCGGGCAATGCTATGGAGAACCGATGCGCGCGATCGCCCTGCTCGCCCTGCTTGCCGCTTCGGGCTGCAACCACGGCGGCGGCTCGGACGCCGGCGCTCCGGTCGACTGCGGCGTCCTCACCGTCGGCGTCGACGTGATGGACCCCGACGGCGCGTACGTTCCGATCGAGCAGGCGACGGGCGGGGAGCTGGTGCAGGGGTTCCAGGGCTTCCAGATGCTGTTCGTCGAGGTGCGCATGAACCGCGTGCCGTCCAGCACCGCGGGCTCCGTGGTGGTGAACGTCGACGGGACGAAGCCCTACTCGCAGACCTTCTCCGAGCTGGCGCCGATGGACGACGGCAAGGGCGGCTTCGTCGCCGCCGCCATCCCGGTCTTCTTCAACGCCGTTACCATCGCCGACCTCGACGGCAAGGGCTGCACCCTCACGCTCCAGGTCGGCGACAAGGCGTGCAGCGCGACCACGACGGGCCACGTGACGCTGGTGTACCGGCCGGGCTGCATGCAGAGCCCCGACGGACGCATCTCCTGCCCCGACGGAGGGGAGACCGCTCACGGCGACGCGGGCGCTTGATCGCGGCTCGGGCAGCGACATGCTTCGGTCGGTGAGCGGGCTCGCGCTGGGCGTGGACGTCGGCTCGACGACGGTGAAGGCCGCGCTGGTCGACGGCGCGGAGGTGGTGGCCTCGGCGGTGCGGCGCCACCACGGCGATCCGGTGGGCGCCGTCTCCGCGCTGCTCGCCGGGCTCGCGCCGTCGGAGACGCGGGTCCACGTCGCGGTCACCGGCAGCGGCGCGCGCGCGGTGGCGCCCGCGTTCGGCGCGCCGACGGTGCACGAGGTCTCCGCGCTCGTGGCGTCGGTGAAGCGCCGCCACCCGTCGGCGCGGGCGATCATCGAGCTGGGCGGGCAGGACGCCAAGCTGGCGGTGCTCGACGGCGCGCGGGCCCACGTCGCGATGAACGATCGCTGCGCCGCCGGCACCGGCGTGACGATCGATCGCTGCCTGTTCCGCCTCGGGCTCGACGGCGCGGCGGCGGCGGCGGTGGAGTTCGACGCGAGCGCGGCGCGGCCCGTGTCGTCGAAGTGCGGCGTGTTCGCCGAGACCGACCTGTGCAACCTCGCGCGCGCCGGCGCCACGCCGCGCGAGCTGGTGGTGAGCCTCGCCGACGCGATTGTCACGCAGTGCCTGGCGGTGCTGGCGCGCGGACAGACCCCGCGGCCCGAGGTGGTGCTCCTCGGCGGCCCGCACGCCTACCTGCCGGCGCTCGTGGGAGCGTGGCGCCACCGGCTGGCGTTGCTGTGGCGCGAGCGCGGCGTCGAGGCGGGGGAGGTGCTGGTGCCCGAGCACGCGCTGCTCCACGCGGCCCTCGGAGCGGCCGAGCTGGGGCGGTCGCGGGCGCCGGAGGCGGAGGCGGTGGAGATCGGAGAGCTGCTGCGGCGGCTGGCGGCGTCGCCGGTGAAGGCGGTCTCGCGGCTCGACCGGGCGTTCTCGGACGAGAAGGAGAACCGGAACGGCCACGGCCACGGCCACGGCCACGGCCACGGGAACGGGAACGGGAACGAGGACGAGAACGGGAACGAGGACGAGAACGGGAACGGGAACGGGAACGAGAACCGGAACGGCCACGGCCACGGCCACGGCCACGGCCACGGGAACGAGGACAAGAACGGGAACGGGAACGAGAACGAGAACGGGAACGAGAACGGGAACGGGAACGAGAACGAGAACGAGAACGGGAACGAGAACGAGAACGGGAACGAGAACGAGAACGAGAACGAGAACGAGAACGGGAACGGGAACGGGAACGAGAACGGGAACGGGAACGAAGACCTCCGAAAGACGAGGGACGCGTCCTTTGTTCGTTCGCCCCGCCCACCCCGAGTCCCAATCGATCCGGTTGCCCGCGAAGAAACGAAGGACCGTCCCCCCAGCGTGTGGAAGACGTCCGCGCCCTCCTCACCTCCCGAGACCGTCGTCCTCGGCGTCGACGCCGGATCCACCACCTGCAAGGTCGTCGCCCTCGACGAGAGCGGCCGTCCCCTCTTCGCCCGCTCGCGCATGAGCACCGATCCCGTGCGCGACGCCCGCGCCCTCGTCGCCGAGGCCGAGGCCGCGCTGGGCGGGGTGGAGGTGCGCGCCCTCGGCGTCACCGGCTACGGCGCGGCGCTGCTCGCCCCGATCCTCGGCGCCGATGCCAGCGTCCTCGAGACCGTCGCCCACGCCCGCGCCGCGCGCGCCGTCGCCCCCGACGTCGAGGTGGTGTGCGACGTCGGCGGCCAGGACATCAAGATCATCGCCCTCGACGGCGCGGGCGCGATCCGCGACTTCCGCGTCTCCAGCCAGTGCTCGGCGGGGATCGGGATGATCCTCGAGGCCACCGCCCGCGAGCTGGGCGTCCCGCTCGCCGAGTACGCGCCGCGCGCGCTCGCCGCCCGCCGCGCCCCGTGGTTCGGCGACGCCTGCAGCGTGTTCCTCGACGCCAACCGCGTCACCTTCCAGCGCCAGGGCTTTTGCGCCGGCGAGATCCTCGCCGGTCTCGCCCGCGCCCTGCCGCGCGTCGTGTGGACGCAGGTGACCAACGGCACGCCCCCGTCGAGCTTCGGCCGCGTGTTCGTGCTCCAGGGCGGGGTGCAGAAGAACCGCGCCGCCGTCGCCGCGCAGCGCGACTACCTCGCCGAGGCGGTGCCCGGCGCGCGCGTCGTGGTCCACCCGTTCCCGTCGGAGGCGGGCGCGATCGGGGCGGCGCTCTGCGCGGCCGAGGCGCGCGCGAAGACGGCGAGCCGCCCGCCCGCCCTCACCGACGTCCGCGTGGCGCTGCGCAGCGACGAGTCGACGCGCTGCCGCCTCTGCGCGAGCCATTGCCCGCGCACCTTCGTCGAGGTGACGCACCCCGACCGCCCCGCCGCGCTCCACGTCATCGGCCACGCCTGCGAGGAGGGCGCCACGCCCGCGGGCGATGCGCCGGCGGCGGTGCGGCGACGCAAGCGAGCCCGCGCGCTCAACCTCCTCGACGAGGAGGTGCGCCTCTTCTTCCACCCGCGTCACGCGGGCCGGCCGCTCCGCCCGTCGGTGCCGCTCCGCATCGGCGTCCCGCGCGTGCTCTCGCTCTACCGCGCGGCGCCGCTCTTCCGCGCCTACCTCGGCGCGCTCGGCGTGCGCGACGTCGTCTTCTCGCCGGTGACGAGCGAGGCGCTGTGGCGCGCCGGCGCGAGCCACGGCGCGAACGACCCCTGCTTCCCGGTGAAGGTGGTGCTCGCGCACGTCCACCACCTCCTACGCGCGCACGACGCCGAGCGCCCGCTCGACGCGATCTTCCTGCCGCACTTCACCCACGCCATCACGCCGGTGCGCCACTGCGTCGACACCGCCTCCTGCCCGGTGATCGCGGCGGTGCCGTCGCTCGTGCGCGCCGCGCTCGGCGAGGAGATCGCGCGCCGCGGCATCCGGCTGATCGACCCGACCGTCACCGTCACCGAGCCGCAGCTCCTGCGGCGGCAGATGTTCGAGGCGTTCGGCCCGCTGCTCGGCGCCACCGAGGAGGAGAGCCGCCACGCGGTGCGCGCGGGCGTGGCGGCGTGCTCGTGGGTGGACGAGCAGCTCGAGGCGGGCGCGCGCGAGATCCTGGCGCGCCTCGACGAGCAGCCCGGCCACGGCGCGGTGCTGGTGATCGGCCGCCCCTACCACTCCGACCCCGGCCTCAACCACCGCATCGGCGAGGAGCTGGTGGCGCTCGGCTACCCGGTGCTGACGGTGCGATCGATCCCGCGCTCGCTCCCCGACGACGAGGCGCGCCTCTCCCGGCTCTTTTCGCGCGAGCTCTCCTCCGGAGCCATCGCCGACCCCTTCGACGTGCGCGACCTCGCTCCCGAGGTGGCGAACTCCGGCGTCGCCGAGCGCCTCTTCGCGATGCGCTTCGCGGCGCGCCACGGCCGCATCGGGATCGTCGACCTGTCCAGCTTCAAGTGCGGCCAGGACTCGCCCGCCTACGCCCCCGTGCGCGCGCTCGCCGAGTCGTCCGGCGTGCCGCTGTGCACGCTCCACGACCTCGACGAGACGCGCCCGGTCACGTCGCTGCGCCTCCGCCTCCGCACCTTCGCCCACGCCATGGCCGAGCGCGGCCTCGGTCCGTTCGCGTGAGCGGCCGCACCCTCCTCGTCGGGGGGATCAGCGGCGCGCACGACCCGCTGCTCGCGGCGGCGCTGCGCGGCCTCGGCGTCGACGCGCAGCCGGTGGGCGTCCCCGACGGCGCCTCGCTCGCGACCGGCCGCTCGCTGCTCGCGCGCGGCCACTGCAATCCCACCTACTACCTCGCCGGCGCGCTCGTCGAACGACTGCGCCGCGAGCCGCTTGGGCCGGCCGAGCGGGGCGCGCGCTTCGCCCACCTCACCGCCGGCTCGTGCGGCCCGTGCCGCTTCGCCACCTACGCCGCCGAGTACCGCCGCGCCATCTCCGCCGCCGGCCTCGGCCCCGTCCCCGTCGTGGTGATCGACCAGCTCGCGCCGCAGGCCACCGCGGCGCTGGCGGCGATCGGGGTGCGCCTCGACGCGCGGCTCCTCGTCACGCTCGGCCGCGCGGCGATCGCCGGCGATGCGCTGGTGAGGGCCGGTTGCGAGGCGCGCCCGCTCGCGCGCGACCCCGCCGCCGTCGACGCGGCGATCACCCGCGCCCGCACGGCGATCGAAGAGCGCCTCGCGAAGCGGCAGGCGCTTGGCCCCGCGCTCGCTGCGATGCGGCAGGAGATCGCTGTGCTGCAACGAGCCCCCGCCCGGACCCTGCTCCGCGTGCGCCTGTGTGGCGAGTTCTTCGCCGCGCACACCGACGGCCCCGGCGGCTACGGCCTCGTGCGCTGGCTCGAGGAGCGAGGCTGCATCGTCACCGCGCCCGTCGTCGCCGAGTGGCTCGCCTACCTCGCCTGGCAGGCGCGCACCGACGCCGCGCGCCGCCTCGACCTCTACGCCCCCGACCCCGGCCCGCGCGGCCTGCTCGGCAAGGACGGCCCGTCGCTGATCCGGCGCGCGCGCACCGTCGAGCGCGGCGTCGGCGCGCTGTATCGCCGTCTCGCCCGCACGGCCGGCGTGCGTGCACCGCTCCTCGACATGGACGACCTCGCCGCGCTCGCCGACCCCCACTACCGCTCCGACCTGCGCGCCGGGATGGGCCACCTCGAAGTGGGCACCTACCTCGCGATCGACGGCGACCGCAGCGCCGATCTCGTGGTGAGCGTGAAGCCGTTCGGGTGCCTGCCGTCGAGCGCGGTCTCCGACGGGGTGCTGCCGGTGCTGGCGCGACGGGGGCGGGTCGGGTACGTCGCGGTCGAGACGACCGGCGACGCCGAGGCGATCGTGGAGAGCCGCCTCGAATTGGCGCTCGAGAGGGCGCGGGTGTAGCGACCTCCACGTCTTGACGGCCGTGTATGGTGGACATATACATCACGCATGGAGCCGCTGGACCGACTCCGCAACTGCACCGGCTTCGATTGGGATGACGGGAACTCGGACAAGAACTGGATCGCCCACAGGGTCGCCCGCGGCGAGGCCGAAGAGGTCTTCTTCAACCAGCCGCTCGTCGTTCGCGACGACGATGCGCACTCGGAGGCAGAGGAGCGCTTCTACCTCCTTGGCCAGACCAATCGCCAGCGGCTTCTCTTCGTGGTGTTCACGATCCGCGGCGCTCTCGTCCGGGTCATTTCGGCCCGCGACATGGCCAAACGCGAACGCGAGGTGTACCGAGCCCATGGCTAAGCGCAAACGATTCGAAAGCGAAGATGCCGAGCGGGCCTATTGGGCCACGCGGGACTCCGTCGGCGTGGTGGACTGGTCGAAGGCCAGGCGTGTCACGCTGCCGAACCTGCACCCGTCGGTGCGGACGATCTCCCTCCGCCTGCCCGAATCGATGCTGGAGGAGCTCAAGCTTCTCGCCAACAAGAAGGACGTTCCCTACCAGTCACTCATCAAGGTCTTCTTGTCGGAGCGGATCCGGAGCGAGCTGGATAAGGACGCGGTGTAAAGCGGGGACGGTCTTCCAAGATTGCGACTTCCGATGCGACTTCCTTCGGAACCGCCGGCATCTCCCGAACCGGCGAAGTTGCAATGTTGGAAGACCGTCCCGGAGCAACGCCTACTGCGCCGGCGCCGCCGGCGGCGTCGTGTCTCCCTTCTCCTTCTTCTTCGTCCGCCGGGGCTCCTTCTGACCGAGCAGCCGCCTGACCCGTCCGGGTTCGGCCGGGAGCGTCTTCAGCAGCGAGCCCGAGCACTCGCGCACCGCCTGGATCAGCCCGGTCTTCGCCGCCGCCTCGCGCGCGGACGCCTGGTCGAGCTTCTTGTTCGCCTTGTCCCGCGCCGTCACGGCTTCCTGCTCCCGCCCGATCGCCGCGAGCAGGCCGGCCGCGCCCTTCTTGATCTCGAGCGCCGTCTCCTTCGCCTCGATGCGCGTCTCCAGCTCCGCGACTGCGGCGACACGGTCGGCGTCCGCCGCCGGGAGCAGCTTCGACGGAGTGCGTTCGTCGAACAGCCGGACGTACTCGGCGTGCTCCTCGCCCGGCGCGCCCGCCTTCGCGTAGTGGCCGGCGACGCGCGACCCGAAGGCGGTCACCTCGGCGTCGGTGGCCGCGCGACGCGAATCGACCGCGCCCTCGCACAGGATCACCTCGTCGTCGGCGTCCTGGCGCTCGCGCATCGCCAGCTTGAGCGCGTGGCGTTGCGCGAGGAGCCGCGGTGCGTGCTCCGACACCGGGTCATCGGCCTTCACCCGCGCCCCGATCCGCAGCGCCTCGTTCAGGACAACGGCCGATGAATCTCCCTCCTGGGGAATCGCCATGACTGAACCTCCCTTCGTTCGAAAGTCCCGTTCACCGCTCGCCCTCCGAGCGGCTGTTGCCTGGGAGCGTAGCGGGACCGCGGACGCCTGTCCAGAAAACCCCCGAACGGCTCCGATCCCCGCGTCCCGCCGGGCGATCCGACGCCGTCGACGGGCGTCCGGGGGGCTGCCCCGGCCAAAGGGAGCGGGTTTTTCGCCCCGGAAGCCGTTCCGGGGGCGTCCGACAGCTGTTTTCCAGGAGTTTCGTCGTGAGGCTGGCGAAAAACCGCAGTTGCCGGGGCCAGGAACGGGACCGCCTCCGCGCCGACAGCTGTTGTTCCGGAGTTTCGTCGTTCGGCCGGTGAAACACAGCAGTTGGCGGAGTCCGGAACGCGTTCCGGGGGCCGGCGACAGCAGGTCTTGCGAGGGTCGGCGGCGCGGGCGTCCGGAAACAGCGCGCCGCCCGGGGGACGCCGGCTAGCCTTCGCCGCCGGCCGGCGTCTTCGGGCCAAGGCGCCTCTGGCGCCGTGAATCCCCGCAGGGTCGGACCGCCGCCATGCGTGCGTCCTCCATCAACGCGGGCACCACCGAGATGGGCGGCGCGCTGCGGATCTTCCTCCAGTACACGACGACGGGCGGCGCCGGCGCGAACGCCAACGTCACGATCAGCGGGGACCTCATCCTCAAGCCCTGATCGAGTCGACCGCGAACGGATCGCCCCGTCGCGGCAACGAACGAAGTGGCTTCCGCCTGTTGCCTGGACGTATGCTCGAGAAACGGAGGCTCGAATGGCTGGTTGTGGTTGCAAGGACGTCTCCGACAAGTCGGCAAAGCCGTGCGCGTGCACGGGGGAGGCACTGCCGTTACCCGCATTCACGGGCGCCGTCACGCCGAAAGGCGGCTGCGGGTGCAAGGCCGGCGCGGTGGCGGCCGCGCGGAGCACCATCCAACCCCTGCCGCCGCCCGAGGCGCTGCCGCCGCTGGCCTCGCTCCCGGCGATCGATCTCGGGAAGATCGGGCAGGCGGTTCAGATCGGCCCGCCGGTGACCGGAGCGCTGTGGCCGCAGCGGCCGGCCCCGCCCGCACCTCTTCCGCGGGCTCCCTCGATCCGGCAGCTCGCGCCCCTCGCCGTGCCGCCACCCGGCCCCGCTGCGACAGCACGGCCGGCGTTCGCCGCCGCAGGGGCGCTTCAGCTCGCTCCGGTCGCCGCGCCGCGATCGTCCATGGTGCCGCTCTCGCAAGCCCAATGGTTGCCCCCGCTCCCGATGCCGCAACCCCTTCCCGCGGTCGGCCAGACCGAGCTGGCTCCGCTTGCGGCCATCGCGGCGGCCATCCAGCCGTTGCCGATCGCAAGCCGCGCTCTGGCACCGCTCGTTGCCGCCGGCCTTTCCGGTGGTGCGCTCGGCCGAACCGAGGGTCGCCATTGGCCCGACGGGGCTCCGCCGACGGCCGAGGACCTGGTGGTCGTCTGCCCGCAGCGGAGTGACGTCGCCAACGGCCAGCCCTTCGATCAGGTGATGGTGGAGGTCGGTGGAATGGATGGCCCGCCCGTACCGGGTACGGTCGACCAGAACGGGCTCGTGGTCCTCCAAGGGGGAAACCCGGCGGAGTGGCAGGCGGGAAACGGCGTCGGGATCTTCCTTGTCACGGGCGAGACGGCGGTCGGTTTTTCGACGGTGATCACCCAGGTGCTCCCGGCCGTCGGTGGAAAGGCGAGTTTCGTCGTCGCCACGACCTCGCCCATGGACGGGCTCACGCCATTGCGGACCGCGAATCTCGCCGGCCAAACCGTCAGCTTCTGCCACGACCACTTCCTCGCCATCCAAGCAGCCCTCCTCGCGAACAACGATCCGGACGCGCCGGCCAACCGGGTAGTCAACCTGCCGGCGGGAAAGTTCGTCATCGGGACCCCCTACGCGGCGACCAACCGCCCACTCCTGCTCCCGAGCAGCGTCCGTGTCCGGGGAGCCGGCTCGGACCAGACGGCCATCTCCGTCGCGCAGCACGCGAACCAGACCCTGATCAGAGGGATCGATCCCGACACGAAGGCGCCGGTCGACCCAACCATGGTCCTATACAGCAAGGCCGCCAATTGCGTGTTCATCAATTCGCAGAACGTCCATCTCGCCGGTAACCAGAACAAGCAGGGCAACAGCGACATCGAGCTCTCCGGGATGACCCTCGTCGGCAACCGGGAAACCCAGGATCGCTGGTGGACCGGCGGCGGCGACGCGAGCCTCTGGGATGAACTGGGCGGCAGCCCCGACGCCTTCTCGTGCTTGCAATCGACCTGGGCGGACAAGAGCAGCAACGGCAACGCATGGGTCTGCGTCACCGTCACCGACCCGAAAAACCCGCTTCGGGAGAGCACCCCAACGTCACCCGTGCCGGTGCTGATTTCGAACGACCAGACGAAGCAGCCCAAGTCGGGACTTCGCGTCGAGCTGACAGGCCAGTTTCCCCCGAACATGCTGTTGAACCTCTACGTCCGTCCCTTCCTGCGGGACCCGAACGTCCGCAACGACTTCCTCGACCCGAGCGACCCCATGAAGGCGAACGACGCCGCGTGGGGCTACTATCCTCAGCTCGAACCGACCTACCTACTGCTCAAGAAGCAGTTCCTACCTCAGAGCCGCGAGCCGACGACGCATTTCGACATGGCGGTGCCGGGTCTCGTCACGATCGGCGCAGACTTCGTTCCGGACGCCTCACCGGTCGATGGCCCGAGTTACTGGAACCTATCCGACGACAAGCACATCTACTTCAACGATCACGACCCCACCGACCTGCAGGCGAATCCTCCCTGGCCCAACACCATTACGGGAAATGTCTCGCGCGTCATTCCGGCCGACCGGCGGCTCCCCAAGGGCCTGGGAGCGCGATCCCCCGCCTACGGGGGCGGGCCCGGCTGTGCCCTCGAGTTCGACCAGGGATCGGGGCTGACCTTGCGTGATCTCGTGATCCAGGGCTTCAGCTGGGGAGGGCTCGATCTCGGCAACTCCGGCGACGTCTCCGACGTGTGCGCGGACGCCGTCACGGTCGATGACTGCTTCTACACTTCGGTCGGGCTCGCGCCCGCTCCCAAGATGGAGAACATCC
>JAJXSP010000451.1 GCA_021784515.1 Myxococcales bacterium
CTCGCGCTTCTGGTGATCGTCTTGGGGATTCTCCGTCGTCGCTGGAGGCGTACATGAGCGCTCGGGAACGGGAAGAGTCGGTGGTTCCACTGTCGGCGCTGTCGCGGCGCGGCTTCTGCCAGGCCGCCGGCGTCGGGCTCGCCGCGGCGGCGCTGCCCGCCTGCTTCGGCGACGGCGGGACGCGCGTCGGCATCGGCGCGGTCGACGACACCGACGCCGGCGTGCCCGGCGGCGACAGCCCGCCGCCCGACTTCGCGGGCACGCACTACGCGCCGCCCGACCTGGCGGGCAACCATCACGCACCGCCGGACCTGGCGCACTCGCAGGGGCCGCCGCCCGACATGGCGCATGCGGCCCAGCAGGGCAACTGCCCGGGCGGCGTCTACAGCACGGGCAAGCCGCCCGCCTCGTTCGCCCTGAACACCGCCACCTACTTCAACAGCCAGGACGCCTTCGTGTGCCGCGACAGCGGCGGGCTGTTCGCCCTCTCGTCGATCTGCACGCACTCCGGCTGCACGAACAAGGCGTCCAACGGCGGCTTCCGCTGCCCCTGCCACGGCGCCACGTTCAGCCTCAACGGCGACGTCACGCGCGGCCCGGCCTGGTCGCCGCTCGACAACTACGCCGTCTGCCTGGACGACAACGGCAACGTCGCCTTCGACGTCAACAACGTCGTCGCCGCCGGCACCCGCATGAAGGCCTGATCGCGGTATAAGCAAGGCCCGTGAAGCGGTTCGTGCGGGCCCTGATCGTGCTGCTCACCGTCGCCGCGCTCGCCGAGGCGGCGGTGTTCGGGTTCCGCGCCCGCGCGACGATCGCCGAGTGGTGGCACGCGCCGGCCGGCGACGGCGTGCAGTACTACAGCCTCGCCTCCAACCTCGTCGCGCACCACGTGCTCGCCTACGGTGACCTCAGGCCTACCTGGACGCGCCCGCCGCTCTACCCGCTCTTCCTCGCGCGCGTCGTCGACCGGACCCTCCAGCCGCTCGAGGAGCACCTCGTCCGCGCGACGAGGTGGAACGCGCGCCTCGACGTCTGCACTGCGCTCCTGGTCTGGCTGATCGCGTGGCGGCGGCGCGTGGTCGTCGCGGGCTGGCTCGCGCTCGTCGGGGTGCTCGCCTGCCCGCTGCTCATCCTCCTGTCCACCTACGCGCTCTCCGAGTCGCTCGCCACGCTGCTCACCACAGCGGTGATCCTCTTCGCGGTGCTCGCGCTGGAGGGCGCGGCGGTCCGCTGGGCGATCGCCGCCGGCCTCGTCGGTGGCGCGCTGATGCTCATCCGCGCCGACGGCGTGACCGTGATCCCGCCGGTCGTGCTGGCGCTGTGGCTCGCGCGCGCCTCGCGACGGCGCCGGCTCACGGCGATCGTGGCCTTCGGCGTGGCGTGGGCGGCGGCGATCGCGCCCTGGGGCATCCGCAACGTCCGCCTGTTCGGGGAGCCGCACCTCCTCGGCGCGAAGTGGCTCGCCAAGGACGGCACGCCGATGCGCACCGGCCCCGAGGAGTGGATGTGGACCTGGGAGCGCCACGCCTCGGCGGGGCTGATGAACCTGCGCATGCTCTCGCGCACCCACCTCGACCTGACGCTGATGCCTGCGGAGGTGATTCACGACGACCAGGAGCGCCGCGCCGTCGAGCACGCCCTCGACGACTGCAACGCGGCGGGCGTGAGCGCCGACGTGGCCCGCGAGTTCCGCGCGCTCTCCGTCGAGCGGCGCCGCCGCTACCCGTTCGAGGTGTACGTGAAGACGCCGCTGGGGCGGATGAAGGACCTGTGGATGGACACCATCCAGGAGGGCGACATGCCGCTCGGCGTGGCGCCGTTCGGCCTCGGCGAGCGCGCGCTCTTCACGCGCTTCGATCACCGGCTCTACCTCCTCGCCCTCGCCGGGCTGCTGCTCGCGCTCATCCCCGGCGCGGGGCGGCGCCACGCGAAGCTCGCCGCGATCATCGCGCTCGCGGCGCTCACGCGCACCGCGGTGGACGGCGCCACGCAGGCCCACGTCACGCAGCGCTACCTCGTCGAGATCTACCCGCTGGTGATCCTGCTGGCGGCGATGGCGCCGGCGCTCGCCGCCGAGCGCGCGCTGGCGCTGGGTCGACGGCTGCGCGGACGGTGATCCGGCGACGCCCACGATCGCCCTTTTAGCGACGGAATTGGTGCTAGCTTCCCCGGACACATGAGCACCGAGCGTCCCCGCGTCGTCGTCATCGGCGCCGGCCTGGGCGGGCTGGCAATCGCCATCCGGCTCCAGTCGCGCGGCTACCGCGTCACCCTCTGCGAGCGGCGCGACCAGCCCGGCGGCCGCGCCGCGGTGTACCGCGACCAGGGCTTCGTCTTCGACGCCGGTCCGACGGTGGTCACCGCCCCGTGGCTGATCCAAGAACTGTGGGAGCTCGCCGGCCGGCGCGCCGACGACGCCGTGCGCTTCGTGCGGCTCGATCCCTACTACCGCATCCACGCCCACGACGGGCGGATGTTCGACTACTCCGGCGACCACGACAAGATGGCCGCCGAGGTTGCGCGCTTCGCCCCCGGCGACGTCGACGGCTACCGCCGCTTCCTCGGCGAGTCGGAGAAGATCTTCAAGAAGGGGTTCGAGGAGCTGGGCGACAAGCCGTTCTCGACGGTGGGCTCGATGCTGAAGGTCGCGCCGGCGCTGATCCGCCTCGGCAGCCACCGCTCGGTCTACCGCTTCGTGTCGGGCTTCGTGAAGGACGAGGCGCTGCGCCAGGTGCTCTCGTTCCACCCGCTCCTCATCGGCGGCAACCCCTTCGCCGCGTCGTCGATCTACGCGCTGATCCACTTCCTCGAGCAGAAGTGGGGCGTGCACTGGGCGCTCGGCGGCACCGGCGCGATCGTCGCCGCGATGGCGAAGCTCTTCGGCGAGCTGGGCGGCGAGCTGCGGCTCTCCTCCACCGTCGAGGAGATCCTCGTCGACAAGCGGCGCACGACCGGCGTGCGGCTGGCCGGCGGCGCCACCCTCCCCGCCTCGATCGTCGTCTCCAACGGCGACGCGGGCTGGACCTACCGCCACCTGATCGCCCCCGAGCACCGCCGGCGCTGGACCGACCGCAAGATCGATCGCACGCGCTTCTCGATGAGCCTGTTCGTGATCTACTTCGGGCTGCGGCGGAAGCACCCCGACGTGGCGCACCACAGCATCCTGCTCGGGCCGCGCTACCGCGAGCTGCTCCACGACATCTTCGAGAAGAAGGTGCTCGCCGAGGACTTCAGCCTCTACCTCCACCGCCCGACCGCGACCGATCCGTCGCTGGCGCCCGAGGGCTGCGACACCTTCTACGCGCTCTCGCCGGTGCCGCACCTTGGCGCCGGCATCGACTGGACGGTCGAGCGCGACCGCTACCGCGACCGCATCCTCGACCACCTCGAGCAGCACCACCTCCCCGGCCTGCGGCGCGACCTCGTCACCAGCCACACCATCACGCCGCTCACCTTCCGCGACGACCTCCTGTCGCTCCACGGCGCCGCCTTCTCCGTCGAGCCGGTGCTGACGCAGTCGGCGTGGTTCCGGCCGCACAACAAGAGCGAGGAGGTGGAGGGGCTCTACCTCGTCGGGGCGGGGACCCACCCCGGCGCCGGAATGCCCGGCGTGCTCTCGACGGCGCGGGTGGTCGACCGCCTGATCCCGCGCCTGCCCGACGACGGCGGCCGCGACCCGATCGCCGGCACCCACGCGGCATGAGCGCGTCGCTGGTGCGATCGCACCACGAATTGGTGCAACTGCACCAGGAAGACATCGCCGCCTGCCGCCGCTGGATCGCGCACCACTCGAAGAGCTTCTACCTCTCGTCGCTGCTCCTCCCCGCCAGGGTCCGCCACGCCGCCTGGGCGCTGTACGCCTTCTGCCGCCGCGCCGACGACGCGGTGGACGAAGCGGGAGAGACGGACCCGATGGCGCGGGTGCGAGCGCTCAGACAGCGGCTCGATCGGGTGTACGGGGACGGGAACGGGAACGGAAACGGAAACGGAAACGGGAACGGGAACGGGAACGGAAACGGGAACGGGGTCGGGAACGGGAGCGGCGAGGAGATCGACCGCGCCTTCGCCTCGATAGCGAAAACCTACGGGATCGAAAGAGCCCTCCCCGAGGCCCTCCTCGCCGGAATGGAAATGGATGCCGAGGGCCGGCGCTACCGCACCTGGGACGACCTCTATCTCTATTGCTTCCGCGTCGCCGCCACCGTCGGCCTGATGATGACGCGGATCATGGGCTGGTCGCGCGAGGACGCCTTCCTCCGTGCCACCGACCTCGGCGTCGCGATGCAGATGACGAACATCGCCCGCGACGTGGGCGAGGACGCGCGGCGCGGGCGCGTCTACCTGCCCGACGAGCTGCTCGCCGAGGTGGGGACCGACGCCGACGCGGTGCTCGCGGCCGAGGAGGCGACGCCGGCGATCCGCGAGGCGGTTCGTCGCCTGCTCGCGCGCGCCGAGGAGCATTACCGCGCCGCCGACCGCGGCGTCCCGCTCCTGCCGCGCGCCTGCCGCCTCGCCATCGCCTCGTCGCGCCGCATCTACGCCGCCATCGGCGACGACCTCGCGCGCCACGGCCACGACTCGATCACGCGCCGCGCCCACACCTCGACGGCGCGGAAGCTGGCGCTGGTGGCGCGCGCCCTGCCCTCCCTCGTCGCGAGCGCGACGCCTCCCGCGCCCGGCCCCGCCGACGCGATCCTCGAGCCGCTGCTCGCGGCCGCCGGCCTCGACGCCGCCGCGCGCCTGCCGCCGACTTCTTGATGCGGCCGCACAACGCCATGGT
>JAJXSP010000034.1 GCA_021784515.1 Myxococcales bacterium
GTACGGCTGGCGCACCTGCGCCAGCGGGGCATTGCACGGGCAAAAAATCCCCAACGAGGCAGAGTGTGTTGGTGGCCACTGGCTCGTGACCCCCGGCATCTGCCCCTAGGCCTCGGAGAACCGACCATGGAACCCAGCAACGGAGAGTGGGGGCGAGGCGCACGGCGGCTTCGCCCGAAGGAGACAGCGGCCATGGCAATGATCGATACGGTGCGCGGCGCAGGGAGGCCGCCGACGAGGCGCCACCGCCTTTGCTTGGCCGTGGTCCTCCTCGGCGGCTGTAGCCGGGACGGTCTTCCCGCGACGACAGCGGATGCTGCCGTCGATGCCGCCCGGCCGCCCGACCTGGGGCGGCCCCCACGCGACCTCCTTGGCGCCGACCTCGCTCTCAGGCTGCCAACGTTCGTCCAGACAACGATGCTGCTCCAGCCCTCCGGTCCCGAGCTCGCGCTAGCTGACTTCGACAACGACGGAAAGATCGACATCGCCGACGCTCCGCCCCTTGATGGGACCGTCGCCGTGCTCCCGGGCTTTGGCGACGGCACCTTCGGTGCACCGCGCACGACGGTCCTCACGCCGGGAGCTCCCGATGAAATAGCCGCCGCCGACTTCGACGGCGACGGAGCCCCCGACCTCGCCACATGGTTGAGCGAGACCCTCGATCCAGCAGCCGCGGTGTACGTCGCGTGGGGGCGCGGCGATGGGACCTTCGGAGCGCCGACCAACCTGCTCGCCGGGCCCAGGTCGCCGTTCCTCGTGGTCGCCGACTTCAACCGGGATGGGCTGGCCGACGTCGCGGCGACCTGGAAGGATATCGTAAGCAACAGCGTGCAGGTGGTTCTCAACCAGGGCAATCGCTCCTTCGCTCCGCCACGTTCGTTCGCCGCTTCGTTCGCCGGTCCGAGCAGTGTGGCCGCACTCCTGACCGGCGACGTGAACGGCGACGGCAGACCCGACCTCGTCCTCGTCTCCGACGGGACATCGCCCCTCCGGGCCTACCTGGGCGACGGCGCTGGTGGATTTTCCGTGAAGGACTCGCCGGCCGATGCGGTGTTCGGCACCGCGGCGCTCGCCGACCTGACCGGCGACGGCGCCCCGGAAGTGGTGGCCTTTGACGGGGCCAAGAATACGTTCGCCGTCTACCTCAATGACGGCTCCGGCGGCTTCGCCGCCGGAGCGAGCTACCCGGCGGGCGACAACGTGACGGCGATCGGCGTTGCCGACTTCAACCTCGATGGCAATCCGGACATCTTGGCGATCGTCTGGAACGAGCGGTTGGCGGCGAGCGACCTGCACCTCTTCCTCGGCCACGGCGACGGAACCATCGAGCTGGCGGCGCGTCTGGCGACGAGCAGCGATGGAGCGCTCGCGATCGGCGACCTGAACGCCGACGGCAAGCCCGACTTCGTAGTGGGCAGTGCTGGCCTCGAGGCGTTCGTGAACACCACGCCCTAGCCGCTGGGCCGTGCCTCCCCAGCCATCTTCCCCGACGCCCGCCGCAGGCCGTCCAAGAAGCCCGCCCCCCATCGCCTGGCCTGTGCGGCGACGGCGACGCGGGCTGGAACCGCCCGTTCAACTACGACTCCGGCCAGAAGACCGCCCACCACTTCGCGGCCATGCGCTCGAACCCCGGCGGCTATACGGCCGGCGACAGATGCAGCCCCACCTGCCTCCTCCAGTGCGGCTGCGTGCCTTGTCCGGAGGGGACGACATGCCGCGGATTGCACTCGGAGGGGCCGTACGATCTCAAGTTCGACCTCATGTGCACGCCCGATCCCAATGACTGCCAGCCGGGCTACATCTCGCCCGGCTGCAACCCGGCGGGCTGCCCCGCAGGGGAGCCGGCGCAGGGCGCGGCATGTCAGGGCGACGCCCAGTGCGCGTACGGCTGGCGCACCTGCGCCAGCGGGGCATTGCACGGGCAAAAAATCCCCAACGAGGCAGAGTGTGTTGGTGGCCACTGGCTCGTGACCCCCGGCATTTGCCCCTAGGCCCCGGAGAACCGACCATGGAGCCGAGCAACGGAGAGTGGGGGCGAGGCGCACGGCGGCTTCGCCCGAAGGAGACAGTGGCCATGGCGATGATCGAGAAAATACGTGGCGCCCGGAGGCCGGCGACGAGGCGGCACCCGCTCTGCGTCGCGGTGCTCCTCCTCGGCGGCTGCAACCACGACGGTCTGCCCACGGGGAGCGCGGACGGCGCGGTGGCGGATCTCTCCCAGCCACCAGACCTTCGGGTGCCGCGCGACCTCTTGGGGGCGGACCTCGCGCTGCCGCTGCCGACGTTCGTCAAGGCCACGGAGTTCGACCGGCCTTCAGATCTCGAGTTCGCGCTCGCCGACTTCGACCTCGATGGGAGGATCGACCTCGCCGAAGGGGCCGACGACGGAAGCATCGCAGTGTACCCTGGCAAGGGCGACGGCACCTTCGGGCCGCCGCGGTTGTCCTTGGGGAATGCCGGCGTGAACGCCGCCGCGGACTTCGATGGCGACGGAAAGGCCGACGTGGTCGGTATCGCCGGGAAGCCCTTCGCTCCGACCTGGGACCTCTATGTCGCCTGGGGGCAGGGCGACGGGACCTTCGCTTCGCCCACCACCTTGCTGACCGTTCCTTCAGGCTTGGCCCTGTTCATCGTCACCGCCGATTTCAACGGCGATGGGCTCCCCGACGTGGCAATGACGTTCAGGGAAATGGCAAACAACACCGTGCAGGTAGTGCTCAACCAGGGCAAGCGCTCATTCGCGGCGCCCGTCTCGACGGCCGCGCCGGATACCGTCTACGGCCTCCTGGCGGGCGATGTGAATCGCGACGGCAAGGCGGACCTCGTAGTCGTCTACGGCCTCATCACCTATCTGAGCGACGGCAAGGGCGGCTTCGCCATGAAAACATCCCCCGCCGGTGCGGTGGGCGCCGCCGCGCTGGGGGACCTCGATGGCGACGGCGCACCCGACATCGTGGCCTGGGACGGCGGCAACAGCACCCTCGTTGTCTTCCTCAACGACGGGGCGGGCGGGTTCACCGCCGGCGCGAGCTACCCGTCTCCAGGCGACGATGTCAGCGCCATCGGCATCGCCGACTTCAACCTCGACGGCCTACCGGACGCCATGGCGACGTTCACCCACCAGGCGTCCGGCGAGATCGGCGTCCACCTCTTCCCCGGCCACGGTGATGGGACGCTCGAGCCTTCACTGATCGTGCCCACCGACTCCTGGAACGCCCTCGGGATCGCCGACCTCAACGGCGACCACAAGCCGGATTTCGTGCTCAGCAACCCCGGCCTCGAGGCGTTCGTGAACACCACGCCGTAGGTGCTCGGCCGTGCCCCGCCCCAGCCATCTTCCCCGACGCCCGCCGCAGGCCGTCCAAGAAGCCCGCCCCCCATCGCCTGGCCTGTGCGGCGACGGCGACGCGGGCTGGAACCGCCCGTTCAACTACGACTCCGGCCAGAAGACCGCCCACCACTTCGCGGCCATGCGCTCGAACCCCGGCGGCTACGCGGCCGGCGACAGATGCAGCCCCACCTGCCTCCTCCAGTGCGGCTGCGTGCCTTGCCCGGAGGGAGAGGCACTTCGACTTCCTCGATCGGATCGGAAGCGCGCGCTCGGGGTGTTCTTCGGTTGGTTCCCGGCGCTGCGATCGGAGTTCTCGTCGGGGGTCGGCGGGTAGTCGATCAGAAGGTGAAGGTGGCGCCCGCCGCGGCACCGCTCGGCGAGGGAGCGACGCCCAGCCCGACGAGGCGCAGCGGCGGCTCGGCGCGCGCCCGCTCGGAGATCTCGGGGCCGCGCCAGCGAACGAAGCGGTTGCTGCCGAACGCGTGCGAGACGCCGGCGATCAGCGCCGCGTCGCCGGCGACGAAGAGGATCGGGCCGGCCACCCAGCCGGCCGTCGTGACCGCGCCGATCGTGGGGCCGCTGTGCGGGTCGACGAGGTTCGGGACCAGCGAGTTGGCGACGAGGACCGCGCCGCCGAGCGCGAGCAGCACCGCCCCGGCGGCGATGATCCGGTTGGCGGAGTGCTGCACGCGCATCAGGGACGCGCGGGACGGGATCACGACGTCGCGCGTGAAGGCCCCGTCGCCGCCGACCTCGAGGCGCGCCGGCCCGGGCGGGAGGAACATCAGGCACGGCGTGACGCAGCTCTTCCCGGCGATGGCGATCCGGTAGCGGTCGTCGGCCTTCGCCACGAAGGTGATCGGGACCGTGCCGTCGGGGAGCAGCTTCGCCGGCGCGGGCGGCTCCAAGCGCGGCACGCAGACCTCGCCGTCGCGCGCGAAGCCCTCATCGCACGTCGGGACGCCGACGCAGCCGTGCTCGTCGGACCACGACTGCCCCGGGAAGCAGCAGCGGCCGGCGGTGTTCGGTCCCATCGCCTCGCCGGGAGGGCAGGCCCCGGCGGGGACGCACACGCCGTTGCGCAGCTCGAGCCCGGCCCCGCAGTTCGAGGACTCGACGCAGGCGTGGCGCGCCGGCGACCACTCCTCCTCGGGCCACTTGCAGTCCCCCGCCTCCTCCGCCCCGCCGATCTCCGACCACGGCGGCGGCACGACGAAGTGGCCGCCGCCCTCCTGCGCGATCGCCGGCGAGGCCGATCCGAGCAGCGGCAGCCCGAGCAGGAGCAGCGCGCGTCGAGACGCACCCATCGGCGCGGACGGTACACCCCGCCGCGCCGCGAATCCACGCTCCGCGACGGGACGCCTCGTCCGACGACAAGCTGCGTCGATTGACCCTCGGCGGACCCTCCGTTAGCTTTGGATCCGCGGTCCCGACCCAGAGGAGAGCTTGGAGGCCATTTTACCCCAGCAGGACGATTCGCCACGCGTTCTCGTCGTCGACGACGAGAAGGTGATTCGTGAGGTGCTGTCCGACTTCCTCACGATGGAGGGCTTCGTGGTCCGCACGGTGGAGGACGGCGCGGCCGCCTTCGCCGAGCTCCAGCGCCGCAGCTACAACCTGGTCATCTCCGACATGAAGATGCCCAACGTCGGCGGGCTGGAGCTGCTCGAGAAGATCGCCGAGGCGAAGCTCAACGTCGTCGTGATCATCATGACGGGCTTCGGCACCGTCGAGACGGCGATCGAGGCGATGAAGAAGGGCGCCTACGACTACCTCCTCAAGCCGTTCAAGGTGGAGGACGTCGTGCGCGTGGTGCAGCGCGGGCTCGACCGCCAGCGCCTCGCGCAGGAGAACATGCGCCTCAAGGAGGCGGTCAGCCTCTACAAGATCTCCGAGGCGATCGCCACCTCGCTCCAGATCGATCAGATCCTCGACCTGATCCTCGACGCGACGGTGAGCGAGGTGGCCGCCGACGTGGCGACGCTGACGCTGCGCGATCCCATCACCGGCGAGTTCGTCGAGCGCTCGCGGCGCTTCGGCCAGGAGTTCGACCGGGGCGGCGACGAGGGCGTCGTCGGGCGGCTCGACGTGGGCGAGGTGATGGGGCAGTTCAAGACCGACCAGCCGCTGCTCGCCCACGGGCTGCGCGCGCTGCGCTTCTTCGCCGAGCCGCCGGCCGACCAGCGCCTCGCCTCGTTCTGCTCGATCCCGCTCAAGGTGCAGGACCGCGTGATCGGGATGCTGAGCGCGTACTCGTACACGCGCGGGTACAAGTTCTCCGAGGGGCAGCGCAAGCTGCTCTCGGTGCTCGCCTCGCGCGCCGCGGTGTCGATCGAGAACGCGCGGCTCTACGAGGACATCGTCGGGCGCAACCGCGACCTCGCCAAGATCAACCGTTCGCTCGAGGAGAACTTCAAGGCGACCATCATCGGCTTCGCCCACGCGCTCGAGGAGTCGGACCGCTACACGCGCGGCCACTCCGAGCGGGTGAGCTTCTACGCCAGCCTGATCGCCGAGGGGCTCGCGATGGACAAGCCCCAGACGGAGACGGTGGTGCAGTCGGCGCTGATGCACGACATCGGCAAGATCGGCATCCGCTACGAGAAGCTGAACAAGCCGGGCAAGCTCACCCCCGAGGAGGTGGCGATGTTCCGCACCCACCCGGCCAAGGGGAAGCGGATCCTCGAGCCGATCCCGTTCATGGTCGAGATCATCCCGGGCGCCTGGTGCCATCACGAGAACTGGGACGGCTCGGGCTACCCGCGCGGCCTGATGGGCGAGAACATCCCGCTGCTCGGTCGCATCGTCGCCGTCGCCGACACCTACGACGCGATGACCTCGGACCGGGCGTATCGGCGTGCGCTGCCCCACGAGGTGGCGCTCACGGAGCTCGAGCGGTGCGCCGGCGCGCAGTTCGACGCGACGGTCGTCGAGGTCTTCACCCGGCGCATCGAGGAGCACCGGTCGCGCGAGCAGAGCGCGGGCCACGAGGTGCCGCGCTAGATCGTCGCGCGGCGCCACGCAGCGTCGCCGCCCCCGTCAAACCGTTTCCCGCTCCGGGATTCCCGCGTCGCTCCGTCGTCGGCGATTGAACCGGCGACGCGCGGCACGAAAGAGGTAAGAGCGGGAGGTGAAATGCGGCTCGTCGGGTTGGCACTGCTCGCTGCGTGGTGGATGGCGTGGGCGGTCTCGCCGCACGGCGAGGCGGCGCGGGCGACGTCGATCGTCGGCGCGGTGGCGGTGGCGGGGGGCGACCACGCCGCCGCCGCCTGGCTCGAGCTGCGGCACGGCGAAAAGAGCGGCACGCTCCACGTCGCCACCGTCGAGGACGGCGGCGTCGTGGAGGAGCGGCTCCGCCTCCCCGCGGGCGCCGACGCCACCGGCTTCAAGCTGGTCGGCGCGGGCGAGGGGCGCTTCGTCCTCGCCACCGAGCACCACGCGCCGTCGGTGCTGCTCGCCGGCGGCGGCTGGCTCGAGTTCAGCCGCTTCGGCCCCGACGGCGACGACACGCCGCCGCGGATCGACGGCCAGCTGGTCGGCCTCGGGCCGGACCAGCCCGCGCCGCTGCTGGCGTGGCGGCTCGCCGCCGCCGGCGACGAGCTGGTGGCGGTGGAGTCGGGCGGGAGCGCGTCGATCGTGTGGGTCCTCGGCGCTGAGGCGAAGTGGCGCCCGACCCGCACCGATCAGCGCGTCCTCGTCGGCGCGGGTGGCGGCCACGTCGTGGTCTACACCGAGCGCGGCGACGGCGGCGAGGTGCAGGTCGGCCCCGGGCGCGCCGGCGAGTGGACCGCCGAGGTCGGGCCGCCGCCCTGCTTCGCCGGCGACGATCCCGAGGAGCGCGCGCCGATGGTGACCTCGGTCGTCGGCCTGCCGGGCGGCTTCGCGCGGCTGGCCCGGCGGGGCCCGGTGGGCTGCGTGGACGGCATCCGCGACGGCGCGCCCTTCGCCTACCAGCACGTGCCGCTCATCGGCATCGGCGCCGCGCGTCTCGCCGTCGCCGATGACGGCGCGCTCTACGTGCACGAGGAGCAGGAGGCGGCCCAGCTCGACCAGCGGCGCATCGTGCTGCCCGCGCGGCCCGGCGGCGCCTTCTCCCTCGACGCGCGCATCGTGCCCGCCGCGGAGCCGTTCACCGGCGTCCGCTACCGCCTCTTCGGCGGCGCGGGCCGGCTCGGCGTCACCACGCTCGCCCAGCGCGTCGTCGGGGGCGACACGCAGGTGGTGCTCGAGCGCGGAGACGCCGCGCCCGTGTCGCTCGCGCCCGAGCGCTCGTTCCAGCCCGACTACCGCCCGGTCCTGCGCCCGCTGGCGGCTCTGCCGCTCGCGCTCCTGCTGTTCTCGGCGGTGGGCGCCTGGCGCCGCCACGCGCGCGTTCGTCGCCTCGCTCCGCTCCCCGCCGGCGTGCCGCTGCCCACCGGCCGCGTCGCCGTCGAGGGCGAGCTGGCCCTGGACGCCGAGGCGCCCGCGGGCGGCCTGCGGGTGCGGCGAGGTCGCTCGCTGCTGACCGTGTTCGTCGAGGGCGCCGAGGTGCTGCGCGCCTCCGACGTGCGCCCGCGCAGCCAGCCGCGCGGCGACGCGGTCGACGTGGCCTCGGGCGCCACCGTCGTCGCGGGCGGCGTCGTCGATCCGGGGGTGCTCTACCGCCGCGAGGCCACCCTGCGCGCGCGCACCGGCGACTTCGTCCTCGTCGGCTGCACGCTCGCCGAGGCGCGGGCGCGGATCGCCCGCCGCCTGGCCAGCTCGGCCGCGCTGCTGGCGGCCGCCATCGCCCTCATCGCGGCCGTCGCCGCGCGCTGATCCGATCGCGATCTTCAAACGCCGTCCTCGCTGATCGCCCCTCGCTGATCGCCCCCCGTTTCCCCTCCCACGGGGCGATTGATTCACCCCTCGTTCCACGGTATACAGCCGCAACCTCCCGCACGCCCGTCACCGACGGACAAAGGTCAATTCAACGATGAGCAACACGCTCGACGACCAGCGCACTCCGGTCGCGATCGAAGAGGAGATGAAGTCGTCGTTCATGGACTACGCCATGAGCGTCATCATCTCGCGCGCCCTCCCCGACGTTCGCGATGGCTTGAAGCCGGTTCACCGCCGCATCCTCTACGCCCAGCAGCAGCTCTCGAACTTCTGGAACCGCCCCTACATCAAGGCGGCGCGCGTCGTCGGCGAGACGATGGCCAAGTACCACCCGCACGGCGACGCCTCGATCTACGACGCGCTGGTGCGCATGGCGCAGGACTTCTCGCTGCGCTACCCGCTCGTCGACGGCCAGGGCAACTGGGGCTCCATCGACGGCGATTCGGCCGCGGCGATGCGGTACACCGAAGTCCGGATGGCCCGCATCGCCTCCGAGCTGATGCAGGACATCGACAAGGAGACCGTCGACTGGCAGAAGAACTACGACGAGAAGGAGGATGAGCCCCGCGTCCTGCCGGCGCGCGTCCCCAACCTCCTCATCAACGGCTCGACGGGGATCGCGGTGGGCATGGCCACCAACATCCCGCCGCACAACATCACCGAGGTCCTCGACGGCGCGATCGAGCTGGCGAAGAACCCGCAGCTCACGACGCGCGACCTCATGAAGTACGTCACCGGCCCCGACTTCCCGACGGGCGGCTTCATCTACGGCCGCTCCGGGATCCGGCAGGCGTTCGAGACCGGCCGCGGCTCGATCATCATGCGCGGCCGCGCGGCGATCGAGGAGAGCCAGAAGCACGGGCGCTCGGCGATCGTCGTCGACGAGATCCCCTACATGGTGATCAAGTCGCGCTGGCTGAAGGCCTGCGCCGACCTGGTCAAGGAGAAGCAGCTCGAGGGGATCAGCGACATCCGCGACGAGTCGGATCGCCAGGGCATGCGCGTCGTCTTCGAGCTGAAGAAGGACGCCGTCCCCGAGGTCGTGCTCAACAACCTCTACAAGCAGACCGCGCTCCAGTCGTCGTTCGGCGTGACGATGCTGGCGATCGTCGACGGGCGGCCCAAGGTGCTGTCGCTCCGCGACGCGCTCCACCACTTCATCGAGCACCGCCGCGAGGTCGTGACGCGGCGCTCGCTCTACGAGCTGCGCGAGGCGCGCCTGCGCCGCGAGATCGTCGAGGGCCTCGGGATCGCCGTCGACAACATCGACCGCGTGATCGCCATCATCCGCGCCGCGCCGAGCCCCGAGGTGGCGAAGGTGAGCCTGTGCTCGGAGCCCTTGAAGGGTCTCGCCGAGTTCCTGCGTCGCGCCGGCCGCCCCGAGACGGAGATCGCAAAGCGGGCCGCGGGCAACTACTTCCTCTCCGACCGCCAGGCGCAGGCGATCCTCGACATGCGCCTGTCGCGCCTCACCGGCCTCGAGCGCGACAAGCTGGAGGCCGAGTACCGCGAGCTGGGGCTCCAGATCGACTTCCTCGAGGGGATCCTCGCCGACGAGGCGAAGCTGATGAAGGTCGTGATCGACGAGCTGGTTGCCGTCCGCGACCAGTACGGCGACGCGCGGCGCACCGAGATCGTCGACGACGAGGGCGAGATCTCGATCGAGGACATGATCGCCGACGAGGACATGGTCGTCACCGTGTCCCACGAGGGCTACGTCAAGCGGAACCCGATCTCGCTGTACCGGGCGCAGAAGCGCGGCGGGCGCGGCGTGACCGGCGCGGCGCCGAAAGAGGAGGACTTCGTCACCTCGCTCTTCGTCGCATCCACGCATGAGCACCTGCTCATGTTTACGTCGAAGGGGCGCGCCTACGGCAAGCGCGTCTACGAGCTGCCCGAGGGCTCGCGCAACTCGCGCGGCAAGGCGCTCGTCAACCTGCTCGAGCTGCAGGAGGGAGAGCGCGTCGTCGAGATGCTGCCGCTCAAGGAGTTCCCGTCGACGGCGCAGAAGGCCGCCGTCGAGGAGAAGGCCGAGGGAGCCGAGGAGGAGACCGCCGACGGGGGAACACTTACAGGGCCTTCGGCCGCCCCGTCCTTCGGGGGGGATTCCCCCCGCGAATCTTTCCCAGGGGGGGCTGGGGCCCCATATGTCTTCTTCGCCACCAAGAAGGGCGTGGTGAAGAAGACGCCGCTCGCGGCGTTCGCCAACATCCGCTCCACCGGCATCATCGCGCTCTCCATCGACGAGGGCGACGACCTGATCGAGGCGCGCGTCACCGACGGCAAGCAGAACATCCTGCTCGCCACGCGCGACGGGCGCGCCTGCCGCTTCTCCGAGGACGAGGTGCGGTCGATGGGCCGCAACGCGCGCGGCGTGCGCGGCACCACGCTGCGCGGCGGCAACGAGGTGGTCGGCATGGCGGTGGTCGGCGCCGAGGGGAGCGACACGCTGCTCACGGTGTGCGAGCGCGGCTACGGCAAGCGCACCGCGATCTCCGAGTACCCGCAGAAGGGGCGCGGCGGCCTCGGCGTCATCACCATCAAGACCACCGAGCGCAACGGCAAGGTGGTCGGCGTGCGGATCGTCACCGACGACGACGACCTCATGATCATCACCACCGCCGGCAAGGTGATCCGCATGCCCGTGGACGGCATCCCGACGCTGGGACGCAACACGCAGGGCGTGCGGCTGGTGCGCCTCGACGCGGGCGAGAAGGTGGTGGCGGTCGATCGGCTCGCCGAGCGCGAGGAGGACGAGGCGCGCGGCAAGGCCGACGTGGAGGTGCTCGAGGGTCAGGAGGACGTCGGCGACGACAGCGAGGGTGCGGCGCCCGAGGGCGACGTGGACGAGGGGCCGAACATCCGCAACACCGACGAGGACGACAATGAATAGATCGCGATCGAAGGAGCTGTTCGAGCGCGCGCGGCGCGCCATCCCCGGGGGCGTCAACTCGCCCGTGCGGGCGTTCCGCTCCGTCGGCGGCGACCCGCCGTTCATCGCCCGCGGCAAGGGCGCGCTGATCTGGGACGCCGACGGAAACGAGTACGTGGACTACGTCGGCTCCTGGGGGCCGCTCATCCTCGGCCACGCGCACCCCGAGGTGCTCGAGGCGATCGCGCGCGCCGCCGCCTGTGGCACCAGCTTCGGCGCGCCGACGGAGCGCGAGGTCGACTTCGCCGAGCGCCTGTGCCGCGTCGTGCCCTCGATGCAGAAGGTGCGCATGGTGTCGTCGGGCACCGAGGCGACGATGGCGGCGCTGCGCGTGGCGCGCGGCTTCACCAGGCGCGACAAGATCATCAAGATCGACGGCGGCTACCACGGCCACGCCGACTGCCTGCTGGTCGACGCCGGCTCGGGGGTCGCCACGCTCGGCATCCCCGGAAGCGCGGGCGTCACCGAGGGCACCGCGAAGGACACGCTGGTGGTGCCGTGGAACGATCTTGCTGCAGTGCAACAGATCGTGGAGCGCGAGCCGGTGGCGGCGATCATTGTCGAGCCGGTGTGCGGCAACATGGGCTGCGTGCCGCCGAAGCCGGGCTACCTTGCTGCGTTGCGGCAACTCACCGCGAAGCACGGCGTGGTGCTGATCTTCGACGAGGTGATGACCGGCTTCCGCGTCGCGTTCGGCGGCGCGCAGGCGCGCTTTGGCATCACGCCCGACATGACCTGCCTCGGCAAGGTCGTGGGCGGAGGGCTGCCGGCGGCGGCCTACGGCGGGCGGGCGGAGATCATGGCGTGCATCGCCCCCGACGGGCCGGTGTACCAGGCGGGCACGCTGTCGGGGAACCCGCTCGCCGTCGCGGCCGGGCAGAAGACGCTCGAGCTGCTCGAGCGGCCGGGCACCTACGAGCGGCTCGAGGCGGCGAGCGCGAAGCTGGTGGACGGCATCGGCGCGCTCGCCCGCGAGGCGGGGATCCCGCTTTTCGCGACGCGCGTCGGCGCGATGTTCACCGGCTTCTTCACCGACGGCGAGGTGTGGGACTACGCCTCGGCGAAGCGGTCGGACACGAAGCGCTTCGGGGCGTGGTTCCGCGGCATGCTCGACCGCGGGATCTACCTCGCGCCGTCGCAGTTCGAGGCGGGCTTCATGTCGCTCGCCCACGACGACGCGCTGATCGACCGCACGCTCGATGCGGCCCGCGCCACCCTGCGCTCGCTCTGACCGCGATCACAGCGCCCGCCGGACGGCGCTGATATCCTGCCGCCCCATGCGCCACCGCTGGGTCCCCATCCTCGCCCTCGCCTCGTCGGCGAGCTGCATCGGCTTCTGCAACCCGGCTCCGTCGGGGCCACCGCCCGAGGACACCTGCACGGGCGGGAGCGCGGACGGCGTCGACACGATCGAGGTCGGGCCGAACGTCGATCCGTTCGTCCCCTACAAGGACGGCGACGAGCCGAACTTCGTGCTCGGTGGGCAGGGCTTCGCCATGCTGCCCATCCGCATCCGCGTCGGCGGGCCGAACCCTCCCGCGTGCCTCGCCCAGCGCACGGTCGTCCTCGACTCCCGGGGCTACGAGTCGGGCATCGACAACGACCCGCGCGCCGCCTACCCCGACGGTCGCTATCGCACCACGGGCTCGGGCGACCACGCGCTGTACGTGGTGCTCGGCTACGGTCCGTCCACCCCGCTCGAGTTGTCGGTCACCGTCGGCGGAAAGGCGGTGATTCGCACCCTCGGCGGCCTCCCGCCCGACGACGGCGGCGCGCCGGACGGGGCCGGAAGCGATGGCGGAGCGAGCGAGAAGGACGCCTCCGCGCCGGACGCCGCACCGTCGGTGGACGCCGCCCCGGACCAGCTGGCGCGGGACTGAGAGCCCGATCAGGAACGAGTTGATCGAAGATCGCCGGTTGAGGCGCCCGATCCGGCGAGGAGCGACGAGGGAAAATACTCCCTGTATTTGACCGAGGAGAGACGAAGCCGGTCGGGATGGATCGACGGTGAGATTGAGCAAGTCGTTCCTGATCGGGCCCTCGACGCCGGCCCATCTTCCCCGTTGACTGCAGCCGACCCGCATGTTAATCCGCTCGCGCATTTCGGGTCGGAACGGTTGAGATCTGCCGGGCCCCAGGAGAGGACACCACCACGGATCCCGACGCGAAGAAGATGTGGTTTGCAGCCTCGAGGCTGAGCTACCTCGGGATCTTCTTCGGCGTCGCCGCCGCCATCGGCTACTTCGCAGGGCACTGGGCCGACGACCGATTCCACACGACTCCCTGGCTGTCCATGGTCGGGCTGATGGTGGGGATCGCCGCCGGGTTCAAGGAACTGTGGAGGGTCACCAAGCAACTCCGCAAGGAACAGGAACAGGACACAGCCTCGAAGTGAACACGACACGAACCGAATGAATTCCCGTCACCTTCACACCATCGAGCGCTGGACGCTGATCCTCGCGGCAATCGCCATCGCCGCCGCGGTGGTGGCGGCGTCGCGCTCGACCGCGTTCGCCGTCACCGTCGGCGCGGGGCTGATGGTGGGGAACGCGATCGCGCTGCGGCGCATCGGATCGCGGGTGCTGGCTTCGGCGACCCCGGGGATGGCGGTGCTCCTGCTCAACCTCAAGATGCTGCTGCTCGTCGCGCTCGTCTACGTCGGCGTGCGCATCCTGCACCTCGACACGGCGGGCTTCCTGATCGGCGTCTCCGTCTTCCCGGTGGCGATGGTGATCGCGGCGCTGCGCTTTGGCGCCGCCGAGGCGACCGCTCCCACCGACGAGACCCCCGATCCCCTGAGCCCCTCGAACGGAGGCCGGTAGCCCCATGGGCGAGGAAACGACCTGGTTCGATCTGATCCCGGCGGTCCACAACTTCAGGTCGGTGGCCGCTCACCTGCTCGGGCGCGAGGCGCCGGGCGACCACTTCTACTTCCGCTGGCAGATGTTCGGCGACTCGTACTTCACGCTCGCCCACGTCTACGGCGCGGTGCTGGTGCTCCTGTTCGCCCTCGTCGGTGGGCTCGCCTACCGCTCCGCCGTCGCCAAGGGCGGCGAGGCGGCGCTCGTGCCGCCGCCGAAGTTCAACCTCCGCAACCTCTTCGAGATGTTCACCGATGCGGTGGTTTCGACGGCGGAGGGCGTGATGGGCGAGCACCACGCGCGTCAGTTCCTGCCACTGATCGGATCGCTCGCGGTCTTCATCTTCTTCTCGAACGTGCTCGCGCTGATTCCGGGCTTCATCCCGCCGACCTCGACGATGAAGACCAACATCGCGCTCGCGGTCACGGTCTTCCTGGTGACGCACATCTGGGGCGTGAAGACGCACGGCCTCAAGTACTTCAAGCACTTCCTCGGACCGATCCTCCTGCTCGCGCCGCTCATGCTGCCGATCGAGCTGGTCTCGCACGTCGCGCGGCCCGTGTCGCTCACGCTGCGCCTGATGGGCAACATCGCCGCCGACCACAAGGTCGTCGGGGCGTTCTTCCTCGCGGTGCCGCTGCTCGTGCCGGTGCCGTTCCTGATCCTCGGCGTCCTGGTCGCCATCGTCCAGACGCTGGTGTTCTGCCTCTTGACGATGGTGTACATCCACGGCGCCGTGGCGCACGAAGAGCACTGACCAATAGGAGGACCGAAATGCTCGCTCGCACTCAAAAGACGTTCGTGACGGTGTTCGCCGGCCTCGCGACGATGCTGGTCGCCGGCTCGGCCTTCGCCGAGGATGCCGGTGTGGCCTACGTCGATCGTGACAAGTGGATCGGCATCGCGGCGGGCTTCGGCATCGCGCTGGCGGCCTTCGGTGGCGCGCTCGGCCAGGGCCGGACCGCGGCCACCGCGCTCGACGGCATTTCGCGCAACCCGGGCGCCGCGGGCAAGCTCTTCACGCCGATGATCCTCGGCCTCGCGCTCATCGAGTCGCTCGTCATCTACTCGCTGATCATCTCGTTCGCCCTCCTCGGCAAGATCCACTAGGAGCCTGTTGGCGTAAGGCGCCGTCGCGAGGGGTTCGAGCCGCCGGCCAGGCGAGAAGCGACGACGACGGACTACTTTCCGTAATCCGAGGAGGAGCGACGAAGCATGGCCGAGCAGATCGAGCACCGCAGCAGGTGTATTACTCCAACAGGCTCCTGAGCCGCCGGAGCCGGTGCATTGCCGGCTCCCGATCCCTCCTCCCCCCCGCACCTTCACGCGATCGGCCGCGCGGAACACGCGCACCGCAAGCGCTACTGCACGACCGTGTCGCAGCCGAACGCCACCGAGATCCCGCCGCCGCCGGTGACCTGCTCCTGCGCGAAGTCGCAGCCGGCCTTGCACAGCAGGACGCGGGTCGGGTGCGCGTCGTCGTCGTAGTACCAGCCGTTCGCCATCCCGCACGCGGCGGCGTCGGCCACCTTGGGCAGCGTGGTCGTGCCCATCGGTCCGCGCACGACCACGTTCACGCGCGACGGATCGAGCATCTGCACTCCCGGCGGCGCGGGGATCGCGAGGTCGCACGACAGCCGCGCGGTCTGCACCACCGCCTGCGCCACCGACGAGAAAAAGGCATTCCAGGCGTGCGCGCTCTCGCAGATCGTGGCGCGCGCGCCGCCGGTCTTCGCGACCAGGACGGAGTAGACCGGCCCCGACGACGGCGGCTGCGTGCCGTCGCCGTACGTGCAGCGCACCGACGGATCGACGTCGCTGCCCCATCCGTAGATCCCGTCGAAGACGTAGTGGTCGAACAGGCCCTTCCAGCTCGGATCGAGGATGCCCGGCGGCAGCGTGAGGTTGTTGTTGTTGGGGTTCGCGCCGCCCGCGAAGGTCTCGAAGTCGGTGGCCGAGAGGCGAGAGTTGTCGTCGCTGACCACGACGATCGTCTTGGTCGCGTCGGGTCGGAGCGCGGCGGCCCACGGCTCGCCGCCGCGGGACTGTCCCGGACGGTAGCCGTCGGTCTGCCCGAGCGTGCCGAGGAGCTGCTCGAGCGTCTGCGTGCTCTTGACGAGGGCGTCGCGGGCATGTTCGCCGCGCCCCCGAAAAAGGCCGCCAAGGCGAAGGGCGCGAGCAAGGGCAAAGCGAAGGGGAAGGCCGCGAAGGGCAAGGCGGCCTAAATACGAAACCGAGGGGGCGGCCGAGGAGGTCGCCCCTTCCCGAAACTTTCGGAGGTGCGAACATGGCCCGCTGCAACGACTGCAACAAATTCCGCGGTACCGTCGCTGAAACGCCCGAGGTCGAGTCGATCGAAATCGAGGGTGAGGGGGCAGATCGGCAAGTCAAGGTCGAGGTGCGTCTTTACTTGAATTGCGACGACTGCGGCGCCGAAATGCTCACGACGACGGCCGAGGATTACCACGCGGCCGATTACGAGGCGTTCGAGGGGCACGAACTCGAAATCGAGTCGATCGACGTCGAGGCCGTCGAGGAGGGCGAGGGCCGCAAGCGCACGATCGGCGCGCGGGTGGAATACGAGATCCGTTGCGAGTGTCAAGCGACGGAGGCCGCCCCGCTTGTTTCCGAGTCGATCGACGTCGCGGGCGTGCCCGCCTCCGATTTCGAGGAGGTGTAATCGTGGCAAATCGCTATTGCGGCGAGGCGTCGATCCGAATCGCGTACAGCGACGCGGGCCATTACGAGGCCGTCGTTTCCGCGCCCGAGTTCGGGCCACCGTGGATCGGTAAGGTCAACCCGCCTGCCTCCCTCGGGCACGGGCGTAAACATGTCGCCCTCGACTCGCCCGCCGCATACGACGAGGCGGCCCGGGCCGCGTGCGCTTTCGCGGCGGCCGACGCCCCACACCTCGGGCAGGCGTTCGAGGTCGCGCCGACCGATACGTCGGGGTACCTCGTGCGTCGCTATCGCCTGATCGGCCATGGCACGATCCGCGGCGGGAACCTCGACGGCGTGCGCGCGGGCCTCGTGAGGATCACGGGCGGCGGAACGATCGTCGTCGAGTTGGCGGAAACCCGAGGCGCGCACAAGGCGGGCGAGGTCGTGCACCTCGGCCCGGGCGAGTTCGTCGCCGACCGGGTGCGCAAGTGATCGACGAGTGCCCCGCGTGCGAAGGGCACCCGCCCGAGGGGCAGGGCGACGAGGTCGAGGCGTGCCCGGTTTGCGGGCGCGACGCGGCGGGAAATCAACGGAACATCGGAGGCGAGTAAATGCGTACCCACAAGATCAAGGCGTTCCTCGTTACCGACGGCAAATTGCGGGCGTCGTACGAGGTCGACAATGCGGCGGCCGTCGAATATTTCGACGCGATCAACCGCACCCGCACGAACACGCCCGAGGCGCACCTTGTCGAGGTCGCCGTCGAGTTGCCTGCGGGGGTCGAGGTCGTGCCCGTGACGGTGTATCGCCTGCGGGATGCGTCGGGGCGCACGCGGGCCCTTTCAGCGATGGTTCGCTCGCGCGAGGCGCGGATCCTCGGCCCCACGCCCAAGGGCGACGAGGCCGCGCGACTCGTCGAGGCGTCGGCCTCGCGCGAGGTCGACCGGGTGCGGATCGGCGCGTACCTCGGGCGCGAGGCGGGCGAGGCGCGTACGGTCGACCTCGGCGACGTCGACGCCTCGGCGGCCGTCGATCGCGACGTCAAGGCCGAGGCCCGCCGCCGTCGCGTGCGGGGGGCAGTCGAGGCGGGCGCGAAGTTCGCCGCCGCGTCGGGCACTATCCCGGGCGCGACCCTCGCCGATATCGCGCCCAAGGCGCCGCGCAAGCCCGCCAAGGCGCCCAAGGCCGCGGGGGGCACCTTGGCGCGGGCTTGCGCGGCCTCCGACGCGCCCACAAGGCAGGGCGAGGCCGCGCGCAGCGAAACCCGGGTCGAGGCCGTCAAGCGTCGCGCGGCGGCCCTCGGCCCCATGCGCAAGGTCGAGGGCGAATCCAAAACGGCGATGCTCGACCGGGTGCGTGAGGGCGCGACGCCCGAGGCCGCGGGCAAGGCGTGCAACGTCGAGGCGATCGACGCGGCGATCGCGCACTTCACGCCCCCGGGCGACGAGGTCGACGAGGTCGAGGCCCCCGCACCCGTCGCCGCCCCGGTCGAGGAGGCCGCCGTGATGTCGATGCTCGACTGGAAGAAGCGCGGGCCGTTGCCGCACGCGTCGTCGCCGGCGAGCGGTTGCGGGATGCACACCGGATAGCGCGTGGAGCCCGAGACCATGATCGGGCTCTCCTTGCTGCGGAGCGACAGGACGATGATGTGGTAGTCGAGGTTCTTCCCGGCGATGAGCGCGGCGAAGTCGTTCAGCCCCGCCGTCACCGCCGCGACGGCGGGCGCCATGCTCGCGGAGTTGTCGACCATCCAGATGATGTCGACGGGGAGCACGGTCACCTCCGCCTCCTCGCTCACCGAGGCGCATGCGGCGTCGGGATCGAACGGGCGGCTCGAATCGGTCTCGCCCATCAAGCCGAGATCGCGCGCCAGGTCGGGCGGCGCTTCGCTCGCGAGATCCGGCGGATCGGGCGCCGCGTCGCTGCCGCCCGCCTTCTGGGAGCGACCCGTGGGGAGGCACCCCGTCCCGAGGAGCGCGGCGAGCGCCACCGCGGCCGAGAGGCTCGTCCGACCACGCGTGCGCACGGCGGGATGTTCGCCCCGGCGGCCGGCGCGCGCAAGGAGGACCGGCCGCCCGCTCGCGCTTCGCTAGGAGCCTGTTCCCGTAATTCCCTGCTGCGGCGTCCGATGCGCTCGCCCAGGCTTCGTCGCTCCTCCTTGGATTACGGAAAGTAGTCCTTCGTCGTCGCTCCTCGCCTGGGCGGCGCCTCGAACGCCTCGCGACGGCGCCTTACGGAAACAGGCTCCTAGAACTTCGACGTGACCGAGAGGAACGTCATCTTGTCGTTGCTGTCGCGCAGGCGCGCGGAGAGCGTGCGCACGAAGTTCCACAGCAGCTCGTAGGCGAGGTCGCGGTCCACGAACAGGAGGTCTTCGAGATCCTCCTTGCGCAGCACGAAGAGGCGGCACTTTTCGTGGACCAGCGCGTGGGCCGAGCGGGGCACCTCGTCGATGAGCGCCATCTCGCCGAAGTAGGCGCCCGCGCGGAGCACCGCGAGCGCCTCCTCGCCCATCCCCGGCACCATCCGCGAGATCCGCACCGCGCCGTCGGCGATGATGTAGAACTTGTCGCCCTTTTCGCCCTCCGCGAAGATCGTCGCGCCGCCGCCGTGCGTCTCCTCGCGGACCAGGTCGGCGATGCGCCGCAGGTAGGCCGGCGGCAGGCCTTCGAAGAACCGGATCCGGCCGAGCAGCTCGATGGCGGCGGCGGTGTCGATGGCGGGCATGGGACCTCGCGGCGCCTCAGTCGTGGTTCGCCAGGAACCGCTCGGCGTCGATCGCCGCCTGGCAGCCGGTGCCCGCCGCCGTGACCGCCTGTCGGTAGACGTGATCGGCGACGTCGCCCGCGGCGAAGACGCCGGGCACGCTGGTGGCGCTGGCGGCCTCGCCGCGCGCGCCCGCCTTTTCGCCGATGCGGATGTAGCCGTTCTCGTCGAGGGCGAGCTTGCCCTTGAAGACCTCGGTGTTCGGCTCGTGGCCGATGCCGAGGAAGAAGCCCTTGACGTCGATCTCGCGCACCTCCCCCGAGCGCGCGTGGCGCAGGCGCACGCCGCGCACGTTGTTGTCGTCGTCGGGAAGGATCGCCTCGGTGATCCAGGGGACGACCAGCTCGATGTTCCCGGCGGCGCGCGCGCGGTCGATCATGATCTTCGACGCGCGGAACTCGTCGCGGCGGTGGATGAGGTAGACCTTGCGGACCATCTTGGCGAGGTAGGTCGCCTCCTCCATCGCGGTGTCGCCGCCGCCGACGACGACCACGTCCTCGCCCCGGTAGAAGTGGCCGTCGCAGGTGGCGCACGAGGTGACGCCGCGCCCCCACATGCCGGCCGGCGGCTCCTTTTCGCCGACGAGGCCGAGCTTCTTCGGCTTGGCGCCGGTGGCGACGATCAGCGCGTCGCAGGTGATGGTGAAGTCGTCGAGCCCGCCGCCCTTCACGGTGAACGGGCGGCGCGACAGGTCCACCTCGGTGACGTCGCCCACGACGAACTGCGTGCCGAAGCGCTCCGCCTGCGCGCGCATCGCCCCCATCAGCTCGGGGCCCATCACTCCCGACGGGAAGCCGGGGTAGTTCTCGACCTCGCTGGTGAGCGAGAGCTGGCCGCCGGGCGGGCCTCCGACGAACATTCCTTCGACGACGACCGGCGGCAGCGCGGCGCGCGAGGCGTAGATGGCGGCGGTCAGGCCGGCGCAGCCCGAGCCGATGACGGCGATCTTGGTGTGGAGGACGTCGCTCATGACCTCTCCTGTGCGTGGGGACGGGCGGGATACTACCGCACGCGTGGGATGCCGCGAGGTCGAGCGTCGACGGAAAGGCGGAAGGGATTGCGCGACGGGCGCTTCAGGCGGCGCGGTCGGCGACGCCGTGGGTCCACTCGTGGAGCGCCGCCACCACGCGCTCCGCGGCGTGCCCGTCCCACAGCGCCGGACGTCGCACCGGCCGCCCGTCGCGTCCCGCCCCCGCCGCAAGCGCCGACGGCAGCGCCGCGGGGATCCCGTGGCCGTC
>JAJXSP010000452.1 GCA_021784515.1 Myxococcales bacterium
CGCCGCTCGGGCGGGCGGTGGCGATCGCGTGGCTCGCGCCCTACGCGCTCGTCGGGCTCGCCTTCTTCGCCTCGGACAACGAGCGCTGGCTGTTCCTGCTGCCACCCGCGTGGCTCGCCGCGGGCGCGGGCGCCGCCACCTCGCCGCGGGCCGGTCGCGTCGCCTTCGGGCTCGTCGGCGCGCTGTTCGCCCTCGACGTCGCGCTCGGCGTGCCGCTCGCCGGCGACGACGCGATCGGTCGCCGCGCCGCCGCGCTCACCGCGGACGTGCGGGCCGGCGACCTCGTCGTCTCGCCGGGCCACTCGTGGGACGAGTACATCGGCTTCTACCAGTCGGTCGCCGTCGAGCGCTTCCCGATGATCTACTTCTGCGGCGACCTCGGCGGCGTCGAGCCGATGAAGCGCGAGCTCGACCACCGCGTGGTCGACGCCCGCGCCCGCGGCTCCCGTGTCTTCCTCGCGCGTGTCGATGAGCCCGACGGCGCCGACGGCTGGAAGGAGCTGGCGCTGTTCGGCGTGACGCCGGCGAACGTCGAGCGGCTGCTGCCGTCGGGCCGGCGCGTGCAGGTGGCGCCCGGACTGGTGCGCCTCGATCCGCCGTAGCGCGGCGGCGATCCGGTCAGGGAGCGGGCGGCACGTTCACCGCCGCGGTGCGGGCGACGAGCGTCGCGTAGGGATCGTCGGCCACGTTCACGAGCCCCCAGTTGTCGTTCTCGCCGTCGAAGCGCCCCGCCGCCGGCTCGTCGGCGTACTCGAACCAGTGGTAGCCCACGATCCACGGCGCGGCCTGGCAGCGGCGGGCGTAGGCCTCGAAGCGGTCGGCGCGCTCGGCCTGCGTCGCGAGCGTCGGGTAGAACGGCGGCACCGTGTTGGGCAGCCCCGAGTCGGCGGCGCGGAAGCCGAACTCGGTGATCAGAATCGGGCGCCGCGCGATGTCGTAGACCGGCTCCAGCATCCCGCCCGTCGAGAGATCGACGAGGTCGTCGCGCGTCGGATCGAAGATCGCCTGCGCGTCGAGGGACAGCTCGTAGTGGTTCACCGACACCACGTCGAGGAACTCGCCGGCGACCTGCGCGACCTCGACGGGGATCAGCCACGACACGAAGCGCACGCCCATGACGAGGTGGTGCGGATCGTCGGCGCGGATGGCGCCCGTCGTCACCTGGAAGAAGCGGCGCGCCAGCGCGGTGAGGAACGCCGAGCGATCGGCCTGCGCCGCCGGCGAGAGGTTGTCCGTCGGCAGCGACGTCGTTGGTGGCGAGATCGTCGAGGCTCCCGAGCTTCGTGCCCCACGCGGCGTTGAAGTCGTCGACGGTGGCGTGGCGCTGCTCGAGGATCGCGACGAGCGCCTGCTTGCCCGGCGCGCTCGCGTCGAGCTTGAGGAAGTCGTCGAACAGCGGGCCGCCGCGCCAGTCGGGCCCCCAGTGCATCTCGTTGTCGATGAAGTAGCCGACCAGGTTGGGGTCGTCGGCGTGCCCCTTCGTGCCGTTGTCGGCGCCGGTCTTCACGCCCGCCGCCCAGGCGTCGGAGAAGTAGTCGGGGCCCTTGCCGTTCTGCCAGTTCCCGCCGGCGAGGTCGAGGATCAGCGTGTAGGGCATCCGCGCGCCGAAGTCGCTCGACCAGGCGCCGACGGTGTTCCAGCCCCATTGCTGGAGGCGCGCCGCGGAGGCGTCGGCCCACTTGTCGACGGTGCCGTACTTCGCCTTCACCGCGTCGGCGTAGGGGTTCGAGTTCGTCGTCGGCGCGTAGTCGCCGTCCCACCGCACGTGGTTGACGCCGAAGGAGTAGAAGCGCTTGCCGGCCGGGTCGACGAGCCACCAGCGGCCGCAGTCCTCGGCGACCGCGTAGAAGCCGGTGGCGTCGAAGGACGCGCGCGGCGTGCACGGCGAGGCGTCGAACGCCATGTCGGGGCCGAGGAACGAATCGACGACCGCCGCGTCCACCGACGGGGCGGGCGCGCCGCCGCAGCCGGCGATCAGCGCCGCGAGCGTGAGCCGCCTCAAGGCGCGGCGACCGAGCCGTCGCCGGCCAGAAGCTCGAGCAGCGCCATCCGCACCGCCACGCCCCAGGTCACCTGGTCGAGGATCACCGAGCGCGGGCCATCGGCGATCCGCGGGTCCAGCTCGAGGCCGCGGTTCACCGGGCCGGGGTGCATGACGATCGCGTCGTCGGCGAGCAGCTCCAAAAGCCGCGGTCCGAGGCCGAAGTAGCGGCTGTACTCGCGGTTGTTCGGGTAGAGCGAGGGCCCCTGCGCGCGCTCCTTCTGGATGCGCAGCATGATCACCACGTCGGCGCCCTCGACGGCGGGCTCGACGCGATCGAACACCTCGCAGCCGAGCGCCTCGAAGCCGACCGGAATCATCGTGCGCGGCGCGGCGCAGCGGACCTTCGCGCCGAGGATGCCGAGGCCGTGCACGTCGGAGCGCGCCACGCGCGAGTGGGCGAGGTCGCCGCAGATGGCGACGGTGAGGCCGGCAAGGTCGCGGGCGCCCGGCCGCTTGTGGCGGCGGATGGTGGCGCAGTCGAGCAGCCCCTGCGAGGGGTGCTCGTGCGTCCCATCGCCGGCGTTGATGATCGCCGCCTCCACGTGCCGCGCGATCGAGGCCGCCGCCCCCGAGGCCGAGTGGCGCAGCACGATCACGTCGGGGTGCATCGCCTGGAGATTGCGCGCGGTGTCGAGCAGCGTCTCGCCCTTCACCGTCGAGGACTGCGAGGGCGTGAAGTTGATCGCGTCGGCCCCCAGGCGCTTGGCCGCCAGCTCGAACGAGGTGCGCGTCCGCGTGGACGGCTCGAGGAACATGTTGATCACGGTGCGCCCGCGCAGCGACGGCGACTTCTTCACCACGCCCTCGTTGAGCGCGTGAAACCGCTCCGCGCGATCGAGCACCTGAAGGACGTCGTCGCGGCTCCAGCCCTCGAGGCCGAGCACGTGCCGGTGGCGGAATCCGCTCATGGCGCGCGAAGCGTCATCGATCGTCCGGGATCCGTCAAGCCACCTGGGCGCGGTCGCGGTCGCGGAGAGGGGCCCCCTTCGCCGTCAAGCCACCTGGGCGGCGGCCGCGGCTTGCAAGGTGCGGAGGTGAGGGACTGGCCCCGCTCGACCAGCCGGCGCTCTTTCGAGCGTATCGACCTCGATTCATCGACCTTGGAGGTCGAATGATCGAGCTTCGAGGTCTCGGCGGACCACCGCGAGGTCTCGACCGATGCGTCGGAGGTCGAACCGGATGCGTCGGAGGTCGAACCGGATGCGTCGGAGGTCGAACCGGATGCGTCGGAGGTCGAACCGGATGCGTCGGAGGTCGAAAATATAGGTCGCGCCGTCGGGAGTCGAGGCGCCGCGGGGCTACTTCGAGGAGGGCGTGGTGCGCGTGGCCTTGCCGGCGAGGCGCGCGGCGCGCTTGTTCTTCTGCGTGCGGCGCAGCCCGAAGCCGCCATAGAAGTCGAGCGCCACCTTGCCGGCGGACTTGAGCCGGGCGTTGATGGGCGCGTTGGCGCGCAGGATCGCGTACCCCGGCACGGTGACGTCCTTGGCCAGCGACGCGGCGACCAGGGCGTCGTCGCCGACGTCGCGCACGAGCTGGTCGAGCGCCTGGACCAGCGGCGCCAGCGTCTGGTAGCGGGCGACCGCCGCGCGCGACGGCCCCGTCTCCACCGCCTCCGGATCGACGCCGTGGTCGTGCGGCGCGAGCGCCCCGAAGACCCCGGGCGCGACGTCGATGGCGTCGAGCACCGCCACCATCGCCTCCGGCTCCTTCAGGCGCAGCTTCCCGTTCGAGTGCAGCCGCTCGTCGTCCGTGAGGGTCTGGAGGCCGGCTACCTCCACGGCTCGACGCGCGTCCCGCACGTGGTTGAGCGCCTCCGCCACGGCTGCTTTGAAGCTCTGGTCTGCGGCCGCGACGATCGCGGGCTTCTGGGGATTCCCCTTGGTCATGTCGTTCCTCCCGGTCGCCCCCACGGCGACCCCGGGCGAAGCGTGCGATGAGGCGGATCCGCGTGTCAAGCGAAAAGGGGACGAGCGGCCGCCGAGCGAGGGAGCCGGCTCGGACGCTTGGGTCGTGGTACTGATCGCGGCGCCATGCGCGACGACACCGCGGCGATCCTCCTCATCGGCGACGAGCTGCTCTCGGGCAAGGTGGTCGACGAGAACGCGCGCTTCCTGATCGGGGAGCTGCGCGAGCTGGGCGTGGCGGTGCGGCGCGTGCTGATCATCCCCGACGTGGTGGAGGAGATCGCCGTGGCGGTGCGCGAGCTTTCGGCGGGGCACACGCACCTGTTCACCTCGGGCGGCGTCGGGCCGACGCACGACGACCTCACCATGGAGGGCGTCGCCCGCGCGTTCGGCGTGAAGGTGGCGCGCCACCCCGACCTCGAGCGCATGCTGCGCGACTTCTACGGCGACAAGCTCGAGGATCGGAACCTGCGCATGGCCGATCTCCCCGAGGGCGCCGCGCTCCTGCCGAGCGACCACGCCGCGTGGCCGGTCGCCGCGTTCCGCAACGTCTACATCCTGCCCGGCATCCCGGTCATCTTCCGTCGCAAGTTCCTCGCGATCCGCGACCGCTTCCGCCAGCGCCCGTTCCACCTGCGCTGCCTCTTCACCGGCGACGACGAGGGGCGCATCGCCGCGCACCTGGACCACGTCGCCGCCGCCCACCCCGAGGTGGCGATCGGCAGCTATCCCCGCATCACCGACAGCGGGTGGCGCGTGAAGATCACGCTCGAGTCGAAGGACCGCGCCGCCGTCGAGCGC